>JAGLEK010000391.1 GCA_023145125.1 Bacteroidales bacterium
TCAGAATTATCGGATCTTGGGGAGTTCGGCCTTATCGAACATTTGACTAAAAATATCAAATTAAAGAATAAAAGCAGTTTATACGGGGTCGGTGACGATGCTGCTGTAATTTCTCAACGGGACAGCCTGACACTGGTTTCGACCGACTTGCTGGTGGAGGGGGTTCACTTCGACCTCAGCTATACACCTCTTAAGCATCTTGGCTATAAGGCCGCAGTCGTCAATTTTTCAGATATATATGCCATGAATGGTACCCCTGAGCAGATAACTGTGAGCCTGGCGATATCAAACCGGTTCTCCCTTGAAGCAATTGATGAGTTATATAAAGGTATTAAAATGGCCTGTGAAGGATACCATGTCGATCTTGTTGGAGGAGATACCACCTCCAGCCAGGGTGGGCTGTTTTTATCCATTACAGTGATTGGGAGCGTTGCCGAAGATGAGATTGTTTACAGGAATACTGCCTGTGAGCATGACCTGATCTGCGTGAGCGGCGATCTTGGGGCGGCTTATATGGGCCTGTTGGTGCTGGAGAGAGAAAAACAGGTATTCAAGGTTAATCCGGATATGCAACCCGACCTGAAAGGGATGGATTATATACTGGAACGGCAGCTTAAGCCTGAAGCACGCAATGATATCAGGAAGATGCTGAAAGGCATCGGGGTTAAAGCAACATCTATGATCGATATCTCCGATGGGTTGGCATCCGACCTCATGCACGTATGTAAAGGCTCAAAACTGGGTTGCCAGATATATACGGATAAGCTTCCGATTGATACCGTGACCATTAACGTTGCTGCTGAATTCAACATCGACCCGCATACTGCGGTGATGAATGGCGGGGAAGACTATGAACTGCTCTTCACCATCAATGCTGAAGATTATGAGAAGATCAAGGATATTAGCGGCATCGCCGTGATCGGCCATATGACAGAAGCTGCTGCCGGGATGAACCTGGTAACGCCTGATGGGAAGTCAATACCCCTGAAAGCACAGGGCTGGGACGGCCTGAAAGAGAAAATGCCCCCAAAAAAAGCATGAAGACCAGCCCACATAACGATCTTGCCGGTGAGGTGAAAGTTTTACCGGACAAGCCCGGCATCTACCAGTTTTTCGACAATACCGGCACCATTATTTATGTGGGGAAAGCCAAGAGCCTGAAAAAACGCGTTGCTTCTTACTTCAACAAGGAAAAGTCACATAGCGGGAAGATCTCCGTTATGGTGAAGAAGATCACTGAGATACGCCATATGGTGGTCGATTCTGAATTGGATGCCTTACTGCTTGAAAACAATCTTATTAAAAAATATCAGCCTCGCTATAATGTGCTGATGAAAGACGATAAGACTTTTCCCTGGATATGTATCAAAAACGAACGCTT
>JAGLEK010000392.1 GCA_023145125.1 Bacteroidales bacterium
GAGTACTTGGAGTACTTGGAGTGCCTGAAGTACTTAAAGTGATTGAAAAAGATTCTGATATGAGAACATTAATTACTATCCTGATAATATGCTCTGCCTTCCTGATCATTCCTGTTTCGGTTTCGGCGCAGAAGGTTTTCTCGTGTGATCACAGTTATGAGGCCGACGTCAAGGTGTTTGTTGCCAAATACACTTACGAGGCAGACCTGCTCGTATACAGGGTTAAATACTCTTATGAGGCCGGGCAGAACGATGGCAAGTGGTTTTTTTGCAAATACAATTACGAAGCCGACAAGACTATCTATTTCTGCGACTACAGTTACGAAGCCGACCTTATCATCTGCTTTGTCGATAACAGCTACGAAGCCAAATGGCGTGAGAAATCCATGCAATACCTTATGTACTGATCCGCAAAAAATCCCTACCTTTCAGTCGTGAAAAGATATTTACTGGAAATTGCCGTATTCCTGTGTGGAGCGATATTAATGATCTTTGAGATCGTAGGTTCTCGGGTTATTGCACCTTATTTCGGCACCTCCATTTATGTATGGACCAGCCTCATCGGCGTGATCCTTGGCAGCCTCAGTGCCGGATACTGGCTCGGGGGCAGGCTTGCAGACAAAGATCCCGGTTTTAAAGCACTTTCCCGAATCATCCTGGCTGCCGCCATTTTCATCATCCTCGCTACGATGCTGAAAGGGCCTGTGCTTGCTTATTTGTCTGAGGCCTTCACCGATATGATCATGAGGACCCTTCTCGCAGCTATCATACTTTTTGCTCCGGCAAGCTTATTCCTCGGAATGGTTTCCCCTTACGCTGTCAGGTTAAAGCTCAAAACAATCAGCAGTTCAGGAAAGACGGTTGGCAATCTTTACGCCATCTCAACAGTTGGCAGCATTTTAGGAACTTTTCTTGCCGGTTTCGTCCTTATACCTTTTATGGGTACAACCATCATCCTGTATATCATTGCCGGCACCCTCGTAGCAGTCGCCCTGAGCCTGGGGTTCAAATATCTCAGCAAAGGTGACCTCGCTATGGTCATCCTCGTTCTTATGGTGTCAGGCTATGATATTTACACACTTAATTCATCCGAAAAACAGATCATCGAAGCAGACACACGATATAACCATGTTCAAATATTCGAAATGGAGTACTGGATCAGCGGGGCACCTATCAAGGTTATGAAGGTTAATGACGAATACAGTTCAGCAATGTTTCCGGATAATGATTCACTGGTATATGAGTATGCATGGTTTTACCAATTGGCAGAGCATTTCAAACCTGGTTTCGACAAGACTTTACTAATCGGCGGCGCTGCATATTCTTACCCCAAATATTACCTTGGGAAATATCCGGCAGCATACATCGATGTGGTGGAAATAGATCCCGGTCTCACTGAGCTGGCGAGGGAGCACTTCCGTTTGCAGGACAACCCCCGTTTAAGGATCTTTCATGAAGATGGGCGGACCTTCCTGAATAACAGCCCTGAGAAATATGATGTGATCCTCGGTGATGCATTTAAATCCCTGATGTCGATACCTTTTCAGCTCACAACCCGTGAGGCTGTCCGGCGAAAGTACGATATGCTGGAACAGGACGGCATTGTGATCGTCAACATCATCGCCTCCATGGAAGGGCCGGCAAGTGAATTCCTGCATGCTGAGTATGTAACCTACAGGGAGGTTTTTCCACAGGTCTGCATTTTTGCCTGCCACGATCCTGAAGATCCCGGCCTATTGCAAAGCATCAGCCTGATCGCACTGAAATCAGCGGAAACACCTTCATTCAGCAGTACAGATCCACTCCTGAGCAGCTTACTTGATCACCGGATCGATCTCGAGATATCTCCTGATGCCATGATCCTCACCGACGATTATGCCCCTGTTGAATATTTCACGCGAAAGGCCATATAGTTTACTTAATTACTACTTTTATAAGCTCACCATTAAACAAAAAGCATGAAAACAAGGCATTTTATTATTCTTCTCACTGTCATCCTTATTACCGGATTATTACTGCCATCCTGCTCCGTGCCTGAAGAACACGGCCCCCTTATCATTGGGATATCAAAAGCTTTACCGGAAGAATACTATGGAAATTACGCACAATGGATAAACACCGCTGACTCCGGCATCGTATGTGTAGATCTATATCATATGCCCCTTGATTCGGCTCTGATCATGCTTGACGGATGTTCCGGCTTGCTCATCAGTGGCGGGCCGGATGTTTATCCGGGGCGTTATGGCCGGGCAGCCGATACTGTCAAATGCGGAACCATCGACTATTACCGGGATACCCTGGAGTTTGCATTGATAGGGAAAGCAAAAGAACTGGAAATGCCGATCCTGGGCATTTGCCGGGGCCTGCAGATTTTCAATGTATATCATGGTGGCAGCCTGTACGCTGACATACCCATAGATTTTGACACATCAGAGGTGCACAGATGCAAGGATACCTACAACTGCGATCATGAGCTGAGGGTTACTAAGAAATCGGGGCTGTATGAAATTTCCGCTGCCCAAAACGGCTGGGTGAACTCAAACCACCACCAGGGCATACAACGCATTGGCACCGGGATCAGGGCCATTGCCCGCACCAATGACGGGCTGATAGAGGCTATTGAATATGATGACCCGGATAACATGCCATTCTTTATGGGTGTTCAGTGGCATCCGGAGCGTATGGATGTCGATAATCCATTTTCATTGCCCATTGCCCTGGCTTTTGTTCAGGAGGTAAAATTATACCGGACCGGCCATCAATTTGCCGAATAATGCAATAATTTAGTCTTGATATGATCAAAAAGCTGTTTTTCATCCTTACAATCCTGTTTGTATTCTCCAACCTTGCCATTTCCCAGGATCAGGAGATCCGGCCCATTAAATTTAAAAAGCTCAAAAAAGAGATCCGCAAACAGAGGTCGCCTTTCTATTACCCTGTGCTGTTCCAACGCTACCTGGACCTTGACACCAGCCTCACCTATGAAGAATTCAGGCACCTATATTATGGCTTCACATTTCAGGATGCCTACTCACCTTATGGTATTCCCGCATTACAGGATTCCCTGATTTCTTATCTTTCCCGCCAGGAATTGCTCAGGGCCGAGTACCAGGTTGCTGCAAGGATTGGCGGGCAACTGCTGCGGGAGAGCCCTTTCAGGCTGCGGGAAACATTCATCACAGCCGTTGCTTATGAGATGGCAGGCGATGGAAAGATGAGCAGCATATATTTCAACTTTTTCGAAAAGCAGGTAGACGCTATCATGTCAAGCGGCGACGGGCTTTCCACAAATACTGCTTTTGTGGTCATCTACATAAGGGATGAATATGAGATGCTGGAGGTGCTGGGATTTAAGTTTGGAGGAGGCCAGGCCCTGCTGGCGGGTGATTACGACAAGCTTGAACTGGAAGAGAACCCTTATGGCGTGGAGGCTTTGTATTTTGATGTAAGCAGGTTGTTTGCGGTCGGCTTTAAATAATCACTTCTGTCGTGCTACTGCTCTTGTCCGCGTACCCTTTTCCCTTCATTGAAGATGTATACAAACCTGAGGCTGAGAACCTGGTTCTTTTGCTTTCTTATAAAAGCTTCCTGGCTGTACAAAGCCGGAAAATAGCGTTCCCTGATTATACCAAGTGACTGGCTGTACCGCACATTGAGGTGCAGGTGTTTCCAAATTCTTACTTTAAAGTCTACCAAAAAGCCCCAATCATTATCATTAAATGCTACAGAATCAATGTATGGTTCCCGATTACCGCTATGCTCCTTCTCACTTGCACTGACCAATCTTGCCCAGTAGCCACCTAATCCAAAAGTTAATACATCCTTATCAGTATATGTTATATACACCGGCACCTCAAAATAATTCAGGCGAAGGCGATATTCAGCGGTAAGGGAATCGCTGTCGAATTGCTTTTTCTGGAAAGCTCCTTTCTGGCTAAAAACTGTTTCCAGGTTTGCACCCCAATTTTTATTCTTTCCAAAAGGGACAATTGCTCCTACCCCACCGTTAAAGCCAAACTGGCTCCAGCCTTTGATCTCATCACCCTCTACCTGTGTGAGGCTCGCCCCGGCAATGACAGTGCCTTTAATTATCTGGCCGTGAGCAGCATTATGCATCACAAATCCAAACAGGAAGAGCAGTATGATATGTAGGGTGATCTTTCTCAATTTCTTAGATATATTAACTCAACTACAACGGTATAAAGATTATAATATTTTTTGTTCCAAACACAAGATGATCAAATATTTTTCATCGACAGCTGTATTCGCTTCCTTTCCATATCCACATCCATCACCTTTACCCGGACTTTCTGGTTCAGGTTTACAACTTCATTAGGATCCCTGACAAAGCGGTCGGCCATCTGGCTTACATGGACCAGGCCGTCCTGGTGAACGCCAACATCCACAAAAGCACCAAAGGCCGTTATATTTGTTACAATACCTGGAAGGATCATTCCTTCTTTCAGGTCTTCGATATTATTGACACCGGCTTCAAACTCGAAGACATCAAACTTTTTGCGCGGGTCCCTCCCCGGTTTTGCAAGCTCGTCTATGATATCTATCAGGGTTGGCAGGCCCGTGCTTTCAGTTACAAACTCTTTCGGGTCTACTTGCTTGCGAAGCTCATTGTCCTTGATAAACTCCTCAATGCTTGTTCCATACTTTTTCACCATTCCGGCCACAACGGAGTAACTTTCAGGGTGAACGGCACTGCTGTCGAGAGGGTTCTTAGCATCACTTATCCGCAGGAATCCGGCAGCCTGTTCAAATGCTTTCGCCCCGAAACCGGATACCTTCATAAATTCATTTCTTGAGCTGAACGGGCCATTCGTATCACGGTAGCCGATGATCTTGCCGGCAAGCGATGGCCCTACTCCCGATACATATGAAAGCAATTGCTTGCTGGCCGTATTTATTTCTACACCCACCTTGTTAACACAACTCATAACGGTATCCTCCAGGCTCTTTGCGAGTGCAGCCTGGCTTACATCATGCTGGTATTGCCCGACACCGATCGACTTGGGGTCGATCTTTACAAGTTCAGCAAGCGGATCCATCAATCTCCTGCCAATGGATACCGACCCCCTGACAGTAATGTCATAATCAGGAAATTCTTCACGTGCAACCTTGGAAGCCGAATAGACGGATGCACCACTTTCATTTACCATAACGGCAATAATATCTTTCTGGAAGCGAATGCTTTTTATGAAGCGCTCCGTCTGGCGGCCGGCCGTGCCATTTCCGATGGCTATTGCTTCAATCTTATATGCATCGACGAGGCTCAGCACCTTTTTTATTGCCTCTTTCACTTCGTTCTGAGGAGGGTGGGGATAAATAGTCTCATTATGCATCAATCGCCCCTGGCGATCAAGACAAACCACCTTGCATCCTGTCCTGAAGCCCGGATCAATGGCTAAAACAGTTTTCTGTCCCATGGGTGGTGCCAGCAAAAGTTGTCGCATATTCTCTACAAAGACCTCAATAGCCTTATGATCGGCACGCTCCCTGGCTTCGGCTTTTGCTTCCGTTTCCATCGAAGGTTGCAGTAAGCGCTTGTAAGCATCCTCAACAGCCATTTCCACCTGGGCAGAAGCTTCATTGCCGGCCTTAAGAAAAATTTTATTCAGCATCTCAACAGCTTCCTGCTGCGAGGGTTCAACACTCAGGCGCAGAAAACCTTCCTTCTCCCCCCTGAACATGGCCAGCACCCGGTGCGAAGGCGCAGAAGATATACGTTCCGAGAAATCGAACCATGTTTTAAAATTCATTCCTTCCTCCGCCTTACCCTTGATGACCTTTGAGGTCAGCAATGCCGACTTCCTGAACAGCCGGCGCATCCTGCTCCTGGCGTACTGGTGCTCATTAACCCATTCTGCTATGATATCCCGGGCTCCGGCAAGTGCATCATCAGTGGAATTTACCTCTTTTTCAGCATTGATAAACCTATCTGCAAGTTCTGCAACGCTTCCGGGATTTTGCGACATGAGCGTCTTAGCCAATGGTTCCAGTCCCTTTGCTTTTGCCATCGTTGACCTGGTTTTGCGTTTGGGGCGGTATGGAAGATATATATCTTCAAGCTCCGAAAGGCTTTCCGCCTTTTCAAGTTTCATTTTCAATTCATCGCTCAGCTTGCCCTGCTCATCAATGGATTGCATGATGCTGTCGCGCCGCTTTCCAAGTGCCTTCAGCTGCTCCATCCTGTCGCGTATATGCATGATCGCCTGCTCATCCAGGCTGTCGGTGTATTCTTTACGATACCTGGCAATAAATGGCACCGTAGCGCCACCGGTAAGCAATTCGGCTGTATTGGCAACCTGGTTGGTGCGGATGCTTAATTCTTTGGCTATTTTTTCGAAGTATGCTAACATTCTGGATACTGGTTACTGGATACTGG
>JAGLEK010000393.1 GCA_023145125.1 Bacteroidales bacterium
TGGAAGAACAACTCCTGGACGAAATTCCTGAGTTTCGATCAGTTTTGTGAGTATATCCTTCCGTACAGAAGCACCAATGAGCCACTGGAAGAATGGCGCGAATATTTTGAGCAGGATTACTCCTGGCTGAAAGATTCCCTGAAGAATGGATCCGACCCGGTGGAAGCCTGTAAATGGATCAACAATGACATTAAATCATGGTTCAGGTTTGATCCCCGCTTTTATGAACACGCCACAGATCTTGGCATGACAGAAATGACTGAAGGGAAGATGGGACGCTGTGAAGATATGACCAACCTGGCAATTTACGCCATGCGTGCTAACGGCATTCCGGTTATGAGCGATTTTACACCCTACTGGGCCAAATCGGGGAATAATCATGCCTGGAATGCGGTCATGGGAGCCGATGGCAAGATTGTGATTTTCATGGGAGGAGAATCAAATCCGGGAGATTACCGCCTGCGCCAGGCCAAAGCTAAAGTCTACAGGAAAACTTTCGCCTTGCAGCCCGCAACATTGGCGGCCATCCTGGAAAAGGGAGAGAAAGCCCCGGCCTACATAAACCGTAATGGCATAGTGGATGTTACCAGCGAATATGTACCGGTTGCCGATGTGGGGATTCAAACGGATAAAAAAGCGCCTGAAGCTGCACGATTTGCTTATATCTGTGTTTTTAATACGGGTGAATGGAAAGCCATACACTGGAGCTTTATCGGCGAGGATGGGAAACTGAATTTTACTGACATGGGAACCGATATCGCATATCTTCCGGCATTTTATACGGATGGAAAGATCATCCCTGCCGGCAAACAATTCATTTTAACTGCTGACGGTGAGATAGCAGAGAATCAAGCGGATATCGATACGCCTGTCACCCTGAAACTTTCTTCAACTACTAAAAGGGTGACCACCGAAACAACCGATTTCGCCGAAAAAGTTTTCCTGAAAGATGGCGAAACCTATGAATTGTTTTACTGGGATGATAAATGGATCTCACTGGGAATTCAAAAAGCCTCAGGCAGCCCTTTGATCTTCAAAAATGTTCCTTCCGGAGCCATGTACTGGCTGATAAACACCACCCCTACCAAAGACAGGCCGGAAAGGATCTTTACTGTGGATGATGATGGGAAGCAGGTTTGGTGGTAGCTTTAAGAAGGGTTGAGTTTTGAGGGTTGAGGGTTGAGTTAGTTATAAGTTATAAGTTTTAAACTATTCACTTCAAATAGGCACTAGGCACTAGGAACTATGCACTACTATTTGTTTAGAATCACTCCAAATTCATATAAAGACTTGACATATGATTACAATTAACTATTTTTGTTAGTGTTATTTTAACACTTACTTAATGTCTGTCTTAAATCCTTCTTTATCTGTCGATTGTGTAATATTTGGCTTAGACACACAAGAGCAGGCACTCAAAATCCTGGTATATGAACGGGATATCTTCCCTGATGATAATTCCGGCAATAAAAACCTGAAATTCCCCGGCAGCCTTGTCGCTGACGATGAAAGCCTGGATGAGTCAGCTGACAGGGTGCTGAAGGAGCTGACAGGCCTGAAAAATATCTGCCTGAAACAGTTTCGGGCATTTGGCGATCCTGCCAGGATAAAATACGATGAAGAAAGGGAATGGTCGGAAAGGCATTACGGCGTAAAAATAGACAGGGTTGTAACCATTGCATATTACGCGCTCATCCGGATCGACGAGCATAACCCTGATCAAAAGCTCATCAAGGACAAGTTGCGATGGATCAATATTGATGATACCGACAACCTGGCATTCGATCATTCATACATCCTTGCAAAATCCCGCGAAGCCCTGCAGCAGGATTTTATTTTTCAGAATGTTATGGCTTTTGAGTTGCTCCCTAAAAAATTCACCTTACAGCAATTACAGTCGATGTATGAACTTATCCTTGGGAGCAAGTTCGACAAAAGGAATTTCAGGAAGAAAATAGGAAAAGCTGAATATATAGTTCCGCTTGGGGAGAAACAAAATGGTGTAGCGCATAAACCTGCTATGTTATTCAGGTTTGATCATAAGAAATTTGAAAGAAGTAAAGAAGGAATAAGAAACTTCTTCATTTGATCATCATACAAAATAAAAAAACCACTGCGTACTCTGCGCCGCT
>JAGLEK010000394.1 GCA_023145125.1 Bacteroidales bacterium
ATCCACATGGAGAGGAAAGCGGTGGAGAACATAAAACCCAGCAGTATGCGTGCAGGGCTTACGCCGGTGAACATGAGTATTTTCAGGGCGATCCGCTTGTGCAGGTTCCATTTCTGCATCGCCAGGGCAACCATAAACCCACCAATGAAAAGAAATATCACATGATTGAAATATGTGGTTGAAACATCTTTTCCGTCCATGATCCCGAGTAAGGGGAAAAGGGCAACCGGCAGGAGGGAGGTCACTGCCAGCGGGATGGCCTCGGTAATCCACCATATGGCCATCAGCAGGGCTACGGCAAGGGTGGCGCTGATAGCAGGCTGTTCAGGTTCAAGATTGGCAAAGAAAAGAAAATAGATGAACAACAACGGGCCGGCGAGAAGCCCAATGGTCTTTATGTGTGTAGCTTTATTGTCTGATTTGCGTATAAACCCTATCATAAAAAGCCCTTTGAATAGCGAATATAGATTATTCTTGAAAAATTAACAATAAGCGGCTGTCAATTCTGTTATAATTTTATAGTTTTGCAGCCCACATAAATTAACGGATATGAAAAGGTTAGCAGTTGTAGCATTTGGCGGTAACGCCTTGTTGAAGGCAGGTGAAGAAGGGACCATAGAACAGCAGGAAAAAAATTCACGCTATACCAGCGAGCGCTTGCTCTTATTGCTTAAAAATAATTACAACCTTGTGATCACCCATGGTAACGGGCCACAGGTTGGCAATATTCTCCTGGCAAACAATGCCGGGCATAAGCATTTTGGATTGCCCGATATGCCCCTTGATATTTGCGTGGCATATTCACAGGGATTCATTGGTTATATGATCGAACAGCAGTTGAGGAATGTGCTTCGTGCCCATGAAATGGACCGCGATATCATATCCATCATCACGCAGGTACTGGTAACCAAGGATGATCCGGCATTTCAGAACCCTACCAAGCCAATTGGCCCTTATTATACTAAAGAAGAGGCTGATAAAATTGCTTCGATATCTGATTCGAAATTTGCTGAAGATCCGCAGGGGAGGGGGTACCGTAAGGTAGTGGCCTCTCCGAAGCCTCTTGTGATCAGCAATGTGGATACCATCCGTAAGATCTCCCGCGAGGGACAGATCGTGATCGCTGTGGGCGGTGGAGGTATCCCCTCCTATTATGCTGCAGAAAATGAGCTGAGGGGCATCGATGCCGTGATCGACAAGGATCTTGCATCTGCTTTGCTGGCATCACAGATCAATGCTGATAAATTCTTTATCCTTACTGATGTTTCCAAAGTATACCTGAATTTCAACACCCCGCAGCAGAAGGCTATCGATCGTATGTCGGTAGCTCAGGCAAGGAGGTACCTCGCCGAAGGACAATTCACCGAAGGCAGCATGGCGCCCAAGGTACGTGCGGCCATCCACTTCGTGGAACATACCGGTAAAGACACCATCATTACCAGTTCAGATAAGCTGGGTGTAGACCTGGGTGGGACCAGGGTTGCTATAGTTTAGTTTGAAGTGCCTGGAGTGCCTAAAGTTAGTGAGACTGGCATATTAAGAGAGAAGCGAATTAAGATGCCATAGTCGAACTAATCCCGACGAAGGAGGGATCTGCTAAAGTGACTAAAGTTATCCAACTTCAAACTTTAGCTCACTCCAAACTCCAGCTCACTTTATTCTTCCGGTTTCAGATTCTCAACAGTAAAAAAATCATCTGTTAAGCCCTGGTCGAAAACAATATCGGTCAGGCGGATCTTTGTGGAATGATTCTTTTTGAGGTTGGTCATGATCACCTCCTTTGCGTTCCAGTATTTGCCGATCTTTTCATATTCGTAAGTGGCCTCCTTGAACTTCGTTCCGCCATTATCGAAATATTCCATCTTAATTGGATAGTAATAGGTTTTGTCCAGGGTGACGATGATCTTGCTGTAATTAGATTTTTCTGACCTTGGCGTAAGCACAAGCACATAGGCATCCTCCCTTGTCTCTGCAAGCCTTGGTAAAAAACGCTCTGCATAAGGCTGGGTCGCCATATCCTCATACGAGAAGTCGGTACCTGTGAATGCCTGGCTCCTGGCAAGCAGGGTTACTTTCTTAGGGTTGCCGAAAGCAGGCATATAAAGCCACATCACCCCACCGGAAAGAGACAGGGTAGCAATACCGGCTTGCTTTTCGGGTTTGGTATAGCGAAATAGTTTCTTATCCCTCCCTTTCTGAAACATCTCTGCTTCACGAATCTTCTCTTCTCCGTCCTTATCAATGAGAATGATGGATATTTTTCCCTGTTTGTCTTTAGGGGAGAACATTATATTGTCAAGCTTGGCCAGCAGGTTATGAGCATCCTGCGCCTGTAGTCCGGAGACCATCAACAGGGCAAGCAGGATGATGAATGAATTTCGTTTAATGTTTTTCATATTCCATTTCCCTTATTCCTTTTTCCATTTTCCATTTTCTTTACTGCTCTTCTGTTATCAAGTATCAGTATCACTGGCAGCAGGGTTAAAGAACCTACACCTGAGCCTATCATGCTCAGTGCCACCAGGAAACCGAAATACTGCAATGGTACCATTTCTGAAAACAGCAGGACGAGAAAACCTGCCGATACCGAGATCACATTGATCACTATTGCTTTTCCGCTTATAAGGATCGTTTCTTCCAGGGCATGACTGATATCATCGTCGTGGGTCTTCATCAGGTGTTTTACGTTGCTGATCACATGGATGGAATAATCAATTCCTATGCCAAGAGCAACACTGGCCACCAAAACAGTTGCAATATTCAAAGGGATCCCACTGAATCCCATCACTCCGAAAAGAATGATAATGGCAGCAATGATAGGGATTGTGGCAAAGATGCCGGTCTTTAGTGAACGAAGTATCAGGCCAACAAAAATAATCACCATGATAATGGCAATGCTCAGGCTGCCAAACTGGCTTCTGATCAAACTTTTGTCCATCGTTACATCCACAAAAGGCATCCCTGTGATCTCAATTTCACATTCATCATTCGAATGCTCACTGATGAAGGTATTCATATATGTGGCGAATACTTTTTTTGCATCATTATCGGGAGACATGAATTTTGATATGATGATGGCTTTATCGAGATCCTCGTTTACATACGTTTTAACAATGTCGTTTCCATCAAGGGAAAATGCCCAGAGCTGCTCTATCATGTCTTTTTCCGGTGGGATCCTTCGAATACCTTCACCCAGGGCAAGATTGATCTCCGCAACCAGTGTGGCGATTGATTGGGTAGTCAGCACATCAGGGCTTTGTTTCATGTAACCGGCAGTCTTAACCATGGTGTTAAGAACTTCAGGACTCAGGATATCACCCCGGAATACCACAAAAATGGGTTTGGATCCGCCAAATTTGTTGATCATGATATTTTCGGCAGTCCTCGCAGGATTGTCTTTCTTGAAGTACTCCTGTATATCGACGCTCCTTTTGATCAGGAATATCCCCATTATGCTTATGATGATCAGGATAGCCCATGAAGTCAGGATATACTTGGGATGCCTGATCAAAAGCCTTTTCAGCGGAGCGAGGAAATAAATTGTGAGCAATGGTGTGTCATGACTTTGCTTCCCCTTAGCGGCCTTTTTGCTGTAAATAGAAAAGCCGGCGATCAGGGCAGGTGTAAAGAATAATGAAAGGAATGCTGCGAAAAAGGTCCCCATGGAAGTGAATATCCCGAAATCGCGGATCATTTCAAGGTAAGCCCCGAAAATAAACGACATAAAGCCGATTGCTGTGGTGATGGCAGCCAGCAGTACAGGGATGAAAATATATATCATTGCCTTAAGCAATGCTTTCTTGCGATCAGTATCCTTCATCTCATTGATCCGGTTGAGGACATGAATGGTATATGCGCTGCCCACAGCGAGCAGGATGATCGGTATATTATTTGAGATCATCGACATCTTAAACCCAAGTAAGGCCATTATGCCCAGGGTCCACACAATGGCAATGGCTACCGTAAGTAACGGTAACAGCACTCCCCTGATGGTTTTGAAAAAGGCTGCAAGGATCACAGCGATCAGAAGAAAAGCAATGGGAAGGAGCAGCTTCAGGTCTGAGGAGATGAGTTCCGAAATAGATGTAACCATCATGGGAGAGCCGGCATAATAAAGTGTTTCCGGCAGGTTCATCGCCTGTGTCTGATCCATTACAGCTGTAGCTACAGCTTTTACATCGGCATCTTCCGAAAGCGAAAAAACAATGAGTGTTGCCGTACCGTCTTCAGAAACGATGCTCCCTTTGTACATTTCTTTCGAAAACACCCGTTCCCGGAGTGCCTTCAATTCCTCTTCAGTGTCGGGCAGGTCGTATATGTCAACCAGGTTTCCTATTCCTGCATCATTTATGTCGATGATATTAGTAAGGCTGTTGACAGAAATAATACCATCAATTCTTTCTAATGTTTCTGTGATCTGCTTTACATGTTCAAGGGTTTCAGTCTGGAAAAGGTCTTCCGTTTCCAGGATCACCATTCCCATTTTATTGCTGCCAAATTCGATGGCTATCTTTTTGAGAAGTGCGGCATCGGGGTCGTCATCGGGCAGGGAACTGATCACATCAGAGTTGATCTGCATCTTTGTGATCTGATAGCCTGTAAAGCCGGTAAAGGCCAACACAACAATAACGATCAACCAACGGAACCTTATAATAAATTTAGCCAGTTTATTCATATTTCATTAGTGTGTTTTAACAAAAAACGCCACTTTTTCCAGCGAAGTGATCATATCATATTCTTCGAGGTACACTTCTTTTGGAACGTTTACCGGTTTGGGGGTATAATTTAACATGCCTATGATCCCTGCCTTTACGAGTATATCTGAGATCATGGGGGCATCTTCACCGGGCACTGTCATAATCGCGATCTCGATCTTCTTCTCCTTTATGACCTTTGTCAGATCTGCTATATCAAAGCATTCGATCCCATAATATTTCTTTCCGACCTTGCCCTTATCGACATCGAAAACGGCAACGATCGAAAGTTTTGTCCTCTTGCCGCTGAAGTAGTTGGTGATGGCACGGCCAAGGTTTCCGATCCCTACTATGCACACATTGATACCCTCTTTACTATCGATGATCTGTCCGATCAGGTCGATCAGTTCTTTAACATTGTAACCTTTGCGCAATGTGCCTGTATAGCCGATGAGCATAATGTCGCGTCTCACCTGAACAGCTGTAATGTGTTGTATCTTGGCGATCTCATGTGAATAGATATATGTCATTCCTTTTGCATGGCATAACAGCAGGGCCCTTCTGTACTGGCTGAGCCTTTCAATGGTTTTATGCGGTAAATTCTTCATAAGAACTTTGAATTGAGTGTCGTTAATCCTCTAACAATGCAAAAGTATAAGGCTGACTTCTTTAATGCAAGGAAAATGTTAATTATTTCACAATGTTAATAATTAACACTCTTTTAACCACTCGTACCAGGCATCCATACCTTCACCGCTTTTGGCTGAAAGTTCAAAAAACTTCAGGTGATGGTTCACCCTGAGGGCATAATCCTTTGCCTTTTCCACATCAAAGTCGACATAGGGGAGGAGGTCGGTTTTGTTGATGATGCAAATATTTGAGGTCCTGAACATGTCAGGATATTTGATGGGCTTGTCATCACCTTCGGTGACGCTGATAACAACCACCCTGTATGCTTCACCAAGGTCGAACATGGCCGGACAGACCAGGTTTCCGACATTCTCGATCACCAATATCGAGTTCTCGGCAATGTCCAGTTCTTTTACTGCCCTGTTGACCATTGAGGCATCAAGATGGCAGCCGCTTCCTGTATTCACCTGCACTACCGGAGCCCCGGTTGCTTCTATCCTTTTCGCATCATTCATGGTTTGCTGGTCACCTTCAACGATAAAAAACGGGATATCACCTTTCATGTCAGTGATGGTTTTCTCAAGCAAGGTGGTTTTCCCGGAGCCGGGGGAACTCACCATATTGATTGCCCGGATATTCCTGGCTTCGAAGAAACCCCTGTTCCTTTCCGCCAGGAGATTATTTTTATGTAAGATATCCTGTTCAAGTACGACCTCTCTGCCAACTTCATGATTGTGGTGATGATGCCCGTGATCATCTTCATGATGGTGATGATGTTCGTGCCCATCGTTGTGGCTATGAGTATGTGTATGGGCATGGGAGTGATTTTCATCGTCATGCTCATGCTCGTGTGAGTGCACATGGTCGTGTTGGTTCTCATCACCCGGCTTGGTGATCCTGATCTCATCTTCTTGTCCGCATCCGCAAGTTCCGCACATGGTTTAAATTTTAAATTTTGAGTTTTTAATTTTTAATTCTCATTCTTATTCTCATTCT
>JAGLEK010000395.1 GCA_023145125.1 Bacteroidales bacterium
ATCCAGTATCCAGTATCCAGAAACACTTATTTAGACAAAGTTTAGAATCAGTAACACATAATGTATTGTGCTTATTCGATATCTTTGCCTTTCTTTTATTAAATCTAAATTAAAATTCATGACCAGTTTGCGTGATCTGGGTATTGGGGAAACGGGCATCATTACCAAGGTAAGAGGCCGTGGAGCTTTCAGAAAGCGCATTACTGAGATGGGGTTTATTAAAGGCAAAGAAGTAACTGTAATTCGCTCTGCCCCCCTGAAAGACCCGATCGATTACAAGGTCATGGGCTATGAGATCAGCCTCAGGAGAAGTGAAGCTGAGTTGATTGAGGTAGTTACTCCCGGGGAGGTGCCGAAAGATCTTATCAATACCAGGTTTGAGGGGGTTATCGATGCTGACCCACTGGCAAATATCGCCAATGAAAAAGGAAAGATCATTGATGTGGCAATGATCGGCAACCCTAATTCCGGTAAGACGACACTTTTCAATATTGCTTCACATTCCAGGCAGATGACCGGCAACTATGGAGGTGTGACCGTAGATTCTAAGTTGGCGCGCTTCAAACTTGACGGCTACACTTTTAATATCACCGACCTGCCGGGAACATACTCTGTATCACATTACACCCCTGAAGAACTGTTTGTAAGAGAGCATATTCGCGAAAAAATGCCCGACATCGTTGTGAACGTGATCGATGCTTCAAACCTTGAACGGAACTTATATCTTACTACCCAGCTTATCGATATGGATATCAGGGTGGTGGTGGCCTTGAACATGCATGATGAAATGCTTGAAAAAGGAGACATTTTTGATTTTGAAGCCCTGGGAAAGATGCTCGGAATTCCTTTTGTACCAACAATAGGAACCAAAAAGAAAGGAGTAAATGAGCTTTTCCGGAAGGTTATTGATGTTTTTGAGGATAAGGACCCCGATGTTCGCCATATCCATATCAATTACGGACAGGATATAGAGCATGCTATTGACCATTTACAGTCAATCATCAAAAAAGATACAAGTGTCCCCTACCCTGCAGCCCCCCGGTATTATGCTCTGAAACTGTTAGAAAAAGATGATTCTGTAACATCAGTGCTTGAAAAAAAAGCAAATTATGCAGAGATCAGGCATGATTCTGACAGGGAGATCAAAAAGCTTGAGAACCTTCACCGGGAAGATACTGAAACCCTTATCACCGATGCCCGCTACGGTTTCATTGGCGGGGCGCTAAAAGAAACCTTCAAAGCAGGTAAAAAGGAAAAAGGCAGACGATCAAGGTTTGTCGACAGATATATTACCAGCAAGTACCTGAGCTACCCCATATTTTTCCTTTTCATGTGGATCATGTTCGAGGCCACCTTCCTGATAGGCTCCTATCCTATGGAATGGATCAGCAGGCTGGTAGATATTACAGGCAGTGAACTTACCGCTATAATGCCCGAAGGAATGATCCGCGACCTGCTGGTGAATGGGGTCATAGGCGGTGTTGGCGGAGTGATAGTTTTTCTGCCCAACATCCTCATACTCTTCCTTTTTATCTCACTCATGGAAGACACTGGCTATATGGCGAGGGTGGCATTCATTGTTGACCGTATCATGCATAAAGTGGGACTGCACGGCAGATCATTTATTCCATTGCTGATGGGTTTCGGTTGTAATGTACCGGCAATAATGGCTACCAGGACCATTGAGAGCAGAAGCGATAGGTTGGTAACCATGTTCATCACACCATTGATGTCGTGCAGTGCCAGGTATCCGGTATATGTTCTGATCATCAGTGCATTTTTCACAAAATACCAGGGTACTATACTGTTTGGGATCTATATTATCGGTATCATTCTTGCAGCGCTGGTGGCTCTGATCCTCAAGAAAACCATTTTCCGCTCCACTGAAACACCTTTCGTAATGGAGCTTCCGCCGTATCGTATCCCCACAGTCAGGAATATCTTGCGGCATACCTGGAACAAAGGATCCCAATACCTTAAGAAGATGGGGGGTATTATATTGCTTGCATCACTTTTAATCTGGCTTCTGGGGTATTTTCCCAGGAATGAAGAAAAATTGTCGCATTTCAACATGCAAAGCCGGGATATCAGTAATAATTATGATGCAAGGGTTGCCTCCAATCCGGAAGATTCAGACATGAGCATACGGCTGTCAGAAGAAAAAACACTGGCCCTCGACAGCATTAACAGGCTAAAGGAAGGCAAGAGGCAGGAATATAGTTTTATTGGCATTATCGGGCGTTTTATCGAACCTGTAATGCGCCCGTTGGGTTTCGATTGGAAGATGACCGTCAGCCTTATTGCCGGTGCAGCGGCAAAAGAAATAGTGGTTAGCACGATGGGGGTATTATATGAAGTAGGCGAGTCGGGGCAGGATGTAAGCCTTATCAGCAAAATACGCGAGCAAGAATATACCGTTGGCCCGCGTAAGGGAGAAAAGGTGTTTACCCCGATTGCGGCATTGGCATTCATGATGTTTGTGCTCATCTATTTCCCCTGCATAGCTGTTATTGCAGCGATTAAAAAAGAATCAGGCAGCTGGAAATGGGCACTTTTCGTAGCCGGATATACTACCGGGCTGGCATGGGTGGTGGCATTTGCAGTTTATCAGATTGGAAGTCTGCTGATGTAGGAAGGTTATTGGGGTACGGGGGACGAGGGGCAGGGGCGCCATGAATACAATTGGGGTCGATCGATCCTGGCGAAGTCAGGATTTCTCAATGACCGCCTACCGTTAACCGTCAACTAATTATTATTGCCCCAAAATACTTACCTTTGCTCTCAATCTCAGCAAAAAATGTGACCTATCGATATGAACAGTGCTTATTACAGTGTGATTACAGGAACAGGAAGTTACATCCCGTCAAAACGGGTTACAAACGAGGATTTTCTCAAAAATGAATTTTATGATACAGACGGAAAGAAGCTCGAAAAGACGAATCAGGAAATAATTGATAAATTTCTGGAAATCACCACTATTGCAGAGAGACGACATGTTACAGACAATCTGGTAACCTCTGATATTTCATATTTTGCTGCTCTTGATGCTATAGAGTCTGCAAACATTGATAGAGAAGAATTAGATTACATAATTGTTGCCCATAATTTTGGTGATGTACAGAAAGACAACAAACAGTTGGATATTGTACCCAGTATTGCCGCCAGGGTCAAACATAAACTGGAAATAAAAAACCCTTTTACCGTAGCTTATGATCTGCCTTTTGGCTGTCCGGGTTGGCTGCAAGGAATTATTCAGGCTGATTATTTCATTAAATCAGGGGATGCAAAAAAGGTATTGGTTATAGGAGCAGATATACTGTCAAGGGTTTCCGATCCACACGACAGAGATAGTATGTTGTATTCTGATGGTGCCGGAGCTACCGTTATGGAGGCCAGAAAGAGTGATGATCCCATTGGAATACTTGGACATAAAGCACGATCAGATACCTTCTTGTATTCCCGGATGTTATATATGGGTAAATCGTACAAGCCTGACAATGAAAATAAGGATGACTTTTTTTTAAAGATGAATGGCAGAAAGCTATATCAATATGCGCTTGAAAATGTCCCCCAATCGATAAAAAACTGTCTTGAAAAGAGTAATATCCATCTTAAGGATATTAAGAAATTGCTGATCCATCAAGCCAATGGAAAGATGGATAGTGCAATATTAAAAAGGCTTTATAGTCTTTATGATATGGTTGATATTCCTGAAAACGTCATGCCAATGACAATCTCATGGCTGGGCAATTCATCTGTGGCCACCGTGCCAACATTATTGGATCTGTTATTAAAAGATAAGCTGGAAGCACACGAAGTAAACAAAGGAGACATCCTTGTTTTTGCATCCGTTGGAGCAGGCATGAATATTAATGTTATGACTTACAGGATGTAAGCCCCTCCGAACTTCGGCCATTGTCAAAGCACACGACTCTCACTTCCCGTAAATCCGATTCAGCCCTGCAATGGCCTTTTCGTAATTCACCTCAAGCTCTAATACATCCTTGTATAGGTTCCTTGCCATATCATAATCGCCAAGCAGTTCATAACAATAGCCCAGGTTATATATGGCTTCGAAATAATCCGGTTTGAGTGCCAGTGCCTTATCGAAGAAGCCAATGGCCTGCTCAAAATCACCCATCAGTACCAGGTGTACATAGCCCAGGTTATAATTGGCATAGACATTTTGTGGATCCAGAAGAAGAAGCTTATTGTAGGCAGCAATAGCATTTTCGGCATCCCCGGCCTGATGGTAGAACATCGCCAGAGCATAGATTGCTTCAATGCTTTGGGGATCAATGTTAAGGGCATTATTGAAATAATCTATCGCCAGGTGGTTTCCAACCGTGCTGTATATCAGGCCAAGCTGCATATAGGCGTCATAATATTCCTGGTTCCTGTCTATGGCCTCCAGGTAACTTTTTATGGCATTAACAGTATCCCCGGCCTCAGCAAAAATATATCCCTTTATAAAGTATGGCAGCGGGTTGCTTTTATCAATGATAATGGCCTTATCGGCATTTTCAATTGCCTCCCTGTAATTCTTACGGATAAGATGGATCTCCGACAGTTTCAGCATCGATTCTGTATTTTCCGGGTCCAGTTCAAGTGCTTTATTCAGAGATTCAGCACAGTTGTCGAGTAAGCCCATGCTTAAATATATGTCAGAAAGCGTGAGAAGGTAGCTTGCATTACCCGGATCCAATTGAATGGCAGCGAGCATATCCCGCATGGCCTTATTATGATCACGTTGGCTTAAATAAATCATTGCCCGCTGCTGGTACAGGATAGCATTGCTTGTGTCCTTGTTGATCAGGGCAGTAATGCCATCAAGGCCCGTAGGAGTGCTTTCGCCTGTATTTGTCTCTTCGGAAACGGTTCCGGCCGGCTGGCGGTTGCATGATATTCCGATCATAAACACCGGGAGCAATATATAGAGCAGTGCTTTCTTCATAATAATAATTTCGTGATCTTATGCATTTGCTTCTGCGAGCCCTTCCCTGATCTTGTTCTCCAGTTCTTCGGCAAGCTCCGGGTTATCAATCAGCAGGCTTTTCACTGCATCGCGTCCCTGTCCGAGCCTGGTTTCGCCATAGCTGAACCATGAGCCGCTCTTCTTCAGGATGTTCATATCCACACCCAGGTCGATGATCTCGCCAAATTTCGATATCCCTACTCCATAAATAATATCAAACTCTGCCTTACGGAAAGGCGGAGCCACTTTGTTCTTGACAATTTTCACGCGAACCCTGTTCCCGGTGATATTATCCCCTTCTTTGATCTGTTGCATCCTGCGAATGTCGATCCTGACGGATGAGTAGAATTTAAGAGCATTCCCGCCTGTCGTGGTTTCAGGGTTGCCAAACATCACACCGATCTTTTCACGCAATTGATTAATAAAGACGCAGCAGGTACCTGTCTTGCTAATCGTTGCTGTAAGCTTCCGCATAGCCTGTGACATCAGCCTCGCCTGCAATCCCATTTTTGAATCACCCATCTCCCCTTCTATCTCGGCCCTTGGTGTGAGCGCAGCTACAGAATCGATCACGATAATATCGATAGCCCCGGAACGGATCAGGTTATCAACGATCTCCAATGCCTGTTCACCATTATCAGGTTGTGAAACCAGCAGGTTTTCAATATCAATACCAAGATTTTTAGCATAATACCGGTCGAAGGCATGTTCAGCATCGATAAAGGCAGCAATGCCACCACTTTTCTGGGCTTCTGCAATGGCGTGCAGGGCAAGCGTAGTTTTCCCTGACGACTCAGGCCCGTAAATTTCGGTTACCCTGCCCCGGGGCAACCCGCCTACACCAAGGGCAAGGTCAAGGCTGATAGAACCCGTAGAGATCGCATCTACATTTTCAACGGCTTCATCACCCAGCTTCATAATGGTACCTTTACCGAAGTTCTTCTCAATATTCCCCAGTGTAAGTTCGAGGGCTTTCAGTTTTTCCTGCCTTACTTTATCGTTGTTTTTCTCGTTGCTCATAT
>JAGLEK010000396.1 GCA_023145125.1 Bacteroidales bacterium
TCATTATGACTCCCGTTTTGTCTGATGA
This sequence comes from Bacteroidales bacterium, assembly GCA_023145125.1. Classification (GTDB taxonomy): domain Bacteria; phylum Bacteroidota; class Bacteroidia; order Bacteroidales; family B18-G4; genus B18-G4. Next base: position 29 of record JAGLEK010000396.1, read on the forward strand.
ACAGATGAAGGAAGCGGTTGATAAGTATCGGGATCATCTCAAGTCTAAAAAGGCTGAGTTGGTGCTCGATGAGAGCTGGGGTTTGAGGAAACTCGCCTATCCCATCCAGAAAAAATCAACCGGGTTCTATCATCTTTTGGAATACAAAATTGATGGAGAAGAACTACAGGAATTTGAATTAATGTATAAAAGGGATGAGTGTATTCTTCGTTTCCTTACTGTGAAACTGGATAAGCATGCCATTGCATACAATGAAAAGAAAAGGAAAAAAGCTGCTGATGAAAAGGCCGCTGAACAAGATTCCTGATCCTTTACAAACCTTTAAACAATTAAAACAATGGCACAAAACAGTGGTGATATTAAATATCTGACTCCCATTACAGTCGATACCAAGAAGAAAAAATACTGCCGTTTCAAAAAAAGCGGCATTAAATACATTGACTATAAGGATGCTGACTTCCTTTTAAAATTTGTTAACGAACAAGGTAAGATCCTTCCTCGGAGGATCACAGGAACTTCAACCAAGTATCAGAAAAAAGTGGCCCAGGCTGTGAAGCGTGCACGCCACCTTGGCCTGATGCCATATGTTGCTGACCTTTTAAAATAGGAGGATAAAAAAATGGAAGTTATTCTTAAACAAGACGTACCCGGACTGGGATATAAAAGCGACCTTATTACCGTTAAAAACGGATATGCAAGGAATTACCTGATCCCAAAGGGGCTTGCAGTACTGGCAACAGAATCCAGCAAAAAGGTTCTTGCCGAAGATAAAAAACAAAAAGCCCACAAAGAAGAAAAGATCCTGAAAGAAGCTGAAGAGCTGGCAAAAGGACTGGAAGCATTGAAAATCAAGATCGCAGCCAAAGCCGGTACTTCCGGAAAGATCTTCGGTTCTGTCAATGATATTCAAATCGCGAATGCGATCAAGGAACAACATAAGTTTGATATCGACAGGAAAGACATTTCCGTTGATGGAGAGTCGATCAAGGAACTTGGCGAATATATTGCCAAAATCAGGCTCCACAAGGATGTAGTTGTTGATTTGAAATTTGAAGTATACGCAGAATAAAGCATTAAGCTTATCATACTAATTGAAAGTCATTTCGGCCATTGCGCGAAATGACTTTTTTTTTGAGTATCCCTACCCCTGGTTAAAGGTTATAAAGAAATTAGCAAGGAAATTCCAGAGTGTTACCACACAAATAGCAAAGAACTTTGCTACATAGAAGTTAATCTTGAACTTGCTGACTATCAGCCACAGTATCAGGTTATTGATTCCGAGTCCAACGATGGAAATAGCCAGAAATTCGGTATATTCAAGAGCAATGTCAGGATTGTCGCTTTCAAAAGTCCACACCCTGTTGAGAATATAATTCGTGCTTGCCGCTATTGTGAAGCCGATTGAGTTTGCAACGTACTTCTGGATTTTAAAGATCTCCTTGAAGAGGTATGTAAAAGCATAATCAACAAGTAGTCCGGAGAAGCCAACAGCAGCAAACTTCAGAAATTTCAAGATAAAAGATGTGCTAAGAAAGTCGAACATGCCAGATCAATAATTCGCTAAGATATAAAAACGAAAGGATTGGTTTAAAGTTGTACCAGGAGCACCAGCTTTTTACCATCCCTGAGCAACAGAAGCATAAAATTACTGAAAATCATCAAAACATACGCCTGTGATCTCTTCGCTTAACTCCCACAGGTTTCTCCTGGCACCCGGATCGTATGAAAAAGCCGAAGGTTCAGCTTGCTTACTTTCTGAAAAATACTTCCCTGTTGTGGCAGACAGGGCTTCCCGGGAAGCAAGGTGTACCGATGTCCTGCAACCCTTGTCGACCGAGCTGCCGGATATCCCAAAGCCTTCGTACAGTAGCTTTGTAGTGATCACTCCGGGGTGAAGGCTGTTGCTGGTGACAGCAGTCCCTTTCAGTCGCTCAGAAAGTTCCTTGGAAAACAATACGTTGGCCAGCTTCGATAGTGCATAAGCACTGTAATCAATATATGTATTTATCTCCTGGATATCGTCAAACTCAATTCGGGGGCTGTTAGTGTGGGCAACGGAACTAACGGTGATGATCCTGCCCTGTTCAGCCTTTTTAAGCAAGGGCAGCAGTTGCAGGCTCAGGGCAAAGTGAGCCAGGTGGTTTACTGCAAAAGTCATTTCATAGCCATCTGTGGAGAACAACTGCCCACGCGTGAAAACGCCAGCATTGTTGATCAGTACATCAAGTTTTTCATGGCTTTGCATGACAGAGCCGGCAAGTTTTTTAACCTGAGACAAAGATGCCAGGTCAGCATTTTCATAGCTTACTGAACCATTCCCGTTTATGCTCTCTATTTCCGCCAGGGTTTCTTCTCCATGGGTCTTATTTCTTCCATGAATAATGACCCTCGCGCCCATCTTTGCCAATTCGATTGCTGTTCTTTTGCCAATTCCATCGGTTGCGCCTGTGATCAATACCGTTTTACCTTTCATCAAACTGAATATTATGTTAATCTAACAACAATGCAGGGGTATTGTTCAGGCTTTGGGAAAAACAATAGGTTATAAGCAGCAATTAGCCCCAAAACAGGAATGTGATTCCCAGCCTGGGACAAAAAACACCTATTCTGCAAATCTTAAAAGACTGATATTGTGCTACTTAATCTAATGGCATCCTTTTTGTAATTACCTACTTGCCTTATAAAGATTTGGTTTTGTTTATTTGAAAGGAGCTGTCTTGACCAGACGGCTCTTTTCTTTTTCCGCCGGCTGTAACGCCGGTTTTTTTATGTTTATGAGGATAAAAAAATACGAGGCACAAAGCCATCTGTGGAAAACAGTTGTAAACAATAATTATCCTCAAAACAGGAATACCTTTCCCAATTTGGGATAAAAAGCAAGTATTCTAAAAACCTTAAAAGACTGATCTTACGCTATTTAATCTAATGGCATCCTTTTTGTTATTTACCTACTTGCCTTATAAAGATTTGGTTTTGTTTATTTGAAAGGAGCTGTCGTGACCAGACGGCTCTTTTCTTTTATGGCCGGTAAGTTACCGGTCTTTTTTATTTAAATGAAACTGGTATGGGGAACGAGGGACGGGGTAAAATAAAAAGGGGGACGAAATAACTTACCATTACCTCGTCCCCCGTACCGCGTACCTCGTACCGGTGATATTATCTTACGATCAACTTCTCTGTAGCCAATACATTCCCTGCTTTCACAGTACAAACATAAGTTCCTGCAGGAAGATCGCCCACTTCAATATTGATATTGACACGACCATTCATTTGTCCCTGCTTAACTTCCCTGACCCTTTGGCCGGTTATGTTCATAATGTTTACAGACACATCTGCCGGATCCTCCAGATCAAATTTCACCATAACTTTATCAGTAGCCGGATTTGGACTTAACTCGACTGAGATGCCCTGCAGTCCGTTTATGTTTTCACCAATGCCTACCGGAATGTCATATTGCCCATGTATTATGCGATTCTGCTGCCAGGCATGATCGTCGCTCCAGGCAAGCCCGGGAGTGATGTCAGCATTATAAATATAGTGCACAGCGCTACTCGTAACTTTTCCGATAACAGGATAATAACATTCGTCAAATATATGTGAAATATGAGTTGTGAGGTCTTCAAATTCTCCCCATACTCCACCTATGTTCGACCTGAGCCAAAGGTGTTTGTAATTAAAAGCTTCAATTTCATAGGTCTCAGTCGTGGAAGCATAGATCACGTAAATACTTCCAAATTCATTAATGCCAATTGTCGGCATATTTGAGGGACCATGCTGCTGATAATACATGATATCCGTATTCAGTGTAACCTCCCCATCGCCATCTACATCCTGCATCCATCCAATATAATTTACATCCTCGATCATTTCAGAGTTTGCATATCCATACTGAGGTGGTGCAAGTGCGTCTACGTCTTCCGAGAATGGGTCCATATCTTCATTCCAATAACCAATTCCATCATAATACGGCCAGAGGGTATAAGATGTGCCAACCTCAAAATGAGCAACCCTGTTGATACCAAATACTACATGTGCCATTCCATCAGGATCCAGGGCGATGTTTGCAGTATTACACACACTAAAAAATGTATCTGTGATAGTTGCATTCCAATCAAAGAATTGGTACGGATGCTCCCATATGATAGTCTTTTCCCAGGTATCACCATTATCATTAGATTTCATAATGAACATATCAGCCCAATCGCCGCTGTGAAGCATGGCAATAGTATTCCCTTTTGCTGCCAGCACGTAGTCATCAGCGCCCAATTCAAAATAATAATCATCCCCCATTCCGTCAAGGACAATATTATGCGGATCCCAGGTTTCTCCACCATCAGCTGAACGTGAATATAGCAGAGCTTGTGCCTGCCCCAGGTACTCTACATAAGAATTCGCGAATAAATGAATGATCTCATTATTCTCACCGGAGGTGATCATCCTGGGCCATGTAAGGTCATTTTCAATCCCGGCAGGGCCGAGAAAGTTTGTTTGTGTCCAGGCACCGCTGCCTTTTGTTTCTCTTTGCATCCATTCCAGTCCTTCCGAACCATTATGAGCCACCGTAATTTCACCATCAGCACCCCAGGCAGCTATATTTGGCCAGCCACAGCGGCGGTCTTCCAAACTTACGGTAGGCCACGGTTCCCAGCTCGTTCCATCAAAATAATTATATGCTGTTCCACGATTGGGAAATGCTGTTGCTTCCATGCCTCTGGTCCAGACTGCCGCCATCGTCCCATCGTCCCATACCTGGAAACGATTACCGATGCTGGCATTTGATTGCAAGTCATAAAATGTTTCGCCCAACTCAGTCTCAATGGGATCCAGCATACCTTTATTATTGACCATGCTTATTTCATTGTTCATAAAAGGATTAACGGCATGGTCAGGTGCCCGGTAGTCTACTTTTACGGCAGTCTCCAATTGTGATTCACTCACACTTGGAATGTTCTGTGCATTAAGCATTATGCCAATGCATAGCACCAATGCGAAAAGAAATGATTTTTTCATATTACATAGTTTTAATTAAACATTACATTTTTCAAATAGGCTTTTATATATTAATTGTATTGTTACTGGTT
>JAGLEK010000397.1 GCA_023145125.1 Bacteroidales bacterium
CACCCCGGGAACAACAATATATGGTATGTTGCTGTAGGTTCCGGAGGTGTGTGGAAAACCGTTAATTCCGGAACTACCTGGAAACCTGTCTTCGACGCACAAAAGGTTTATTCTATTGGTTGTGTGGCCATCGATCCAAACAACCCGCATACTGTATGGGTTGGCACCGGAGAAAATGTTGGAGGACGACATGTTGGCATCGGTGACGGGATCTATCGCAGTGCTGATGATGGTGCAAGCTGGAAGAACATGGGACTGAAAGAAAGCCAGCACATCTCAAAAATACTAATACACCCGGAAAACCCGGATATTATCTGGGTAGCCGCCCAGGGCCCGCTGTGGAATAAGGGAGACGAAAGAGGCATATATAAATCCGTTGATGGCGGAGCAACATGGGTAAAAACCCTGGGGGATGCCGAATGGGTTGGTGCAACAGATATTGTGATGGATCCACGTGATACGGATGTTCTGTATGCGGCAACATGGCAGCGACACAGAAACGTGGCTGCCTACATGGGGGGTGGCCCGGGTACAGCCATTCATAAATCAACCGATGGCGGCGAAACATGGATAAAACTTGAAAAAGGCCTGCCCTCCGGAAATATGGGAAAGATCGGCCTGGCTATCTCTTCGCAGGAACCGGATATCATTTATGCTGCCATTGAGCTTGACCGCAGAACCGGTGGGGTATATAAATCAGAAAACCGTGGTGCATCCTGGACAAAGCAATCACCAACCGTATCCGGTGCCACTGGCCCGCATTATTACCAGGAACTGGTTGCCAGTCCACATGAGTTTGATAAGATATACCTTTTGGATGTCAGGGTGCAGTATTCTGACGATGGAGGTAAAACATTTCAACGGATGAATGAAAGGGGTAAGCATTCTGATAACCACGCCATCGCTTTCAGGAAGGAAGAACCCGATTATATGTTGATTGGTACCGATGGAGGTTTGTATGAAACCTTCGACGATACAAAGACGTGGAGGTACATTGCTAACCTGCCGGTTACACAGTTCTATAAAGTAGCCGTGAATGATGCATGGCCGTTTTACCAGATCTTTGGAGGAACACAGGACAATGGCACACAGGGCGGTGTTTCACAAACCGACAGAAGGGAAGGTATCACCAATGCCGACTGGTTTATCATTTATGGTGGTGACGGACACCAGCCGGCCACCGAACCCGGCAATCCGGATATCGTTTATTGTGAGTCACAACAGGGCTACCTGGGCCGTGTCGATCTGACAACCGGAGAATCGGTGAGCATCAGGCCGCAACCACTGAAGGGTGAAAAACTTGAACGCTTTAACTGGGACTCTCCTGTCCTGATAAGCCCACATTCTCCAACCAGGCTTTATTTCGCTTCTCAGCGTATATGGCGATCCGATAACAGGGGCGATAGCTGGGTGCCCATCTCAGGAGATTTGAGCAGGAATCAGAACAGGTTGACTCTACCCCTTATGGATCAGACATGGAGTTGGGATGCTACCTGGGATATTGATGCCATGTCGCAATACAATTGCATCACATCACTTGCTGAGTCACCTCTCCTGGAAGGACTGATATATGCAGGAACGGACGATGGCCTTATTCAGGTGACTGAGGATGGAGGAGATAACTGGCGAAAGATCGAAGTGGGCAGTTTGCCTGATGTGCCGGAAACAGCATTTGTAAATGATATCAAAGCCGACCTGTATGATGAGAATACGGCCTATGTGGCCCTGGATAACCATAAATTCGGAGATTTTAAACCATATCTCCTGAAAAGCACAGACCGTGGAAAAAGCTGGGAATCTATTGCCGGTGACATCCCGGAAAATCACCTGGTATGGCGGATTGTACAGGATCATGTTAAGCCGGAACTTATGTTTTCTGCTACCGAGTATGGTGTATTTTTCACACCTAACGGTGGTGAAAAGTGGATCAGGCTCAAAGGAGACGTCCCAACGATCTCCTTTCGCGACCTGGTCATTCATAAAGAAAGAAACGACCTCGTATGTGCTTCCTTCGGCAGGGGGTTTTTTGTGTTTGATGACTACAGTGCCCTCCGTGAGGTGACAGAGGAAAAGCTGAAAGAAGAAGCGGGCATATATCCTGTCAGGGATGCCTGGATGTTCTCTTACAGGTCGGGGGCCGGTTCTCAGGGATCCGCTCAATATGCAGCTGATAACCCTCCCTATGGGGCGGTACTAACTTATCATCTGGCTAAAAGCATGACAACTAAAAAATCACAACGTAAGAAGGAAGAAGGCAAACTGAAGAAAGAGGAAAAACCTCTTACGTTCCCTGAATGGGAAGTACTTAAGGAGGAAAGGTTAGAGGAAGCCCCAAAGATATGGCTGACTGTCCGTGATGCTGATGGTAATGTTGTAAGGAAGATCAACGGACCCACAGGCAAAGGCTTCCACCGGGTGGCCTGGGATTTGAGATACCCGGCCTGGGGTGCCATCGATATTCACAGAGAAAAGACTTCAAGTCGATGGGTTCCATCAGGCAGTAATGTACTACCCGGAACCTATTCGGTAAGCATTGCCAAAGAGCAGGAAGGAGTGATTACTGAGCTGGCAGGCCAGGTTGAGTTTGAAGTGATCAAGCTTTACGAAGGGGCGATCAGGGGAATGGATCCTGTCGATGCCCGGGCATTCAGAAAAGAGATCAACCTGATGCGTGAGGCAACTTCAGCGGCATCAATTGTTTTCGATGAAGCCAATAAAAAAGTGAAGGCCATGCAAACGGCCCTGTCGCGTATGCCCACACCTGCCGGAGAACTTTACGAGGAATTATATGCACTGAAAAGACAGCTTATAGCCTTTGAAGAACAGGTTTATGGCGACCCGGCAAAACGTGAATTGAGCGAATATGATTACCCGACAGTAAGCCAGCGCCTGGGAGTAGCTTCTGGAGGTTTCTATAATCTCACATACGGGCCCACAGCTACTCAGGTCATGTGTCTTGAAATAGCAAAAGAACAATTCGAAGCGCTAACAACAGGCCTGGAAGTGTTAGTAATTGAGACTATCCCTGCATTTGAGCAGAAGCTCATTGATGCCGGTGCACCTTGGATGAATGGTATGCCGTTGAAGTAAATGAAAGACCTCACAGGTTTCGGAACCTGTGAGGTCTTAATGCCATTATTTAATAACAACCTTCGAAGTGACCACCTTCCCATCCACAAAGATCCTCAGGAAATAGATCCCTGCAGCTTGGTCTGTGACATCGATCTCGGTATTGCTGAGATCCCCTTCCTGAAGATCCAGTATTGCATTACCTGAAAGGTCGTACATCATAATCTGCTGAATGCTTCTCCCTGAAGTATTGGACAATGTGAACTTGCCATCGCAAGGGTTCGGGAATATAGTGATCGCTTTCGTCAGATCCACCTCTTCAATACCATAATTATCAAGTACCCTCATGGTAATGCGGGAAGTCAGGTAGTCGGAAGATGTAGCATCGATCACTGATTCACATCCGACCTCAGCACCTTCTGCAGCAACAAAGTAAAAAGATGCTGTTGAAGAGCCGGCCAATACTGTAATGGGATCGGGCACCGTAATGCAGCCCGGATTTGAAGTAGAGAATGAAACAGTAATATCCTCTGCCGGGGCAGGTACTATGTCAAGTGTTATCAATACTGAATCATCCGGCAGAATGGTATTGTATTCAGGTGTATTGAGCACCAGCCTGTCGATCTGCCCGGTGGTGATCTTTACAATGGCTGAATAGCTGGGTTGGTCGGTATAATACCAGAACTCAATATTCTGCCCTTTTAAAGAACTCCAGTCACCTGCCCATGAGGCTGGAGCGATGAGCCAGCTCCATATACCGGTTGCCCAATCGGCGATCTGAATGTAGCCTCCTTCATATCCACCTGTCGGAAACCATTCCATGGTACCATCTCCACCAGAACTCCATCCTTCGGATGAAGCATCAAAATTGCTCAAATATGTTGTTCCAACCTTAACCACATCAAGTCCGGCAGTATCAGGTCCTGAATGCATTTCAGTCCGAACCCAAAAAGATGTTACATTGGCCAGCACAGCGTCAAAAGTCGCCTCATCCACGTTGAAAGTTTCAGCAGTCAGCGGGATGGTATAGTGTGTCCATACATTTGCTTCAGCAGGCGGGCCGTATTCAGCCGTGATCTCAGTGGGCGTGGATTGTGCTCCTGCTAAAATGCAAAATGAAAGAAAGACAATAAATAAAAAAGTAGATTTTGTTTTCATATGGTATGGGTTTTAGGTTAATATTTAATGACAGCACACTGCACCTGGCAATGTGGCACTTCGTGACTTTCTCAAAGATAATAAAATGATATGCTAAAAGCAAATATATATGATAAGGGCATATAAAAAAAAGGGCCTCCCAACGGAAGCCCTTTAGTATATCACGGTGTATATTTATCTTACAATGAATTTCTGTAAAAGTGTTTCATTGCCATCATTAACATGTATGAAATATAATCCTTGTCGATAAGCATCTAAATTGATCTGTTCCAAACGGTCATTCATTTGGAATGATTGCATCAGGTTACCGATAGCACTATAGATCTTCACATTTACATATTCCCGGTTCCCACTAACAGCTATGTTCAGGATATTATCAGCAGGATTGGGATAGATGCTGAGTTCCATCTTGTTTGCAACCGGTATAAACAATTCAGCACCATAGCCAACATTATAGTCTTCCACTTCACCATTGAAGTTTACATCACACGCAGAAGGGGCCCCACCTGTCTTCATGGTGATCCTCATCCTGTCAGGGCTTACTGCATCCACACCTGTTGGAATCGTGATAGTCTTGCTATAAGTACCTTTCTTATTATTGGCTGAAAGAACAGTTTCACCCGCATCATCAAAGTCTCCATCGTTATTGAAATCGATCCATATCCTCCAGAAATTCCTGTTGCTGGAATTTAACGGGGTCAGTGAGACTGCGTATGTTGATCCCGGATTAAAAGTGAAAGATGGTGAAGTAAAATAGTCATATCCACTAACGCTGCCCTGGCCTGAATTATGAGTGACCACATCAATTGTAATTGAGTGGATCCAGTCACTGCTGTTGTTTGCCACCGGTACGCAGTATGGTGGAGTCGGGTCATCGGAAACAGTAATATACCCTGTTTCAGCCAGGACATCCGAGCCCTGGGCATTGAATGCCTGTAAGGTAACATCATAAACACCGACTCCATTATAGACAACCGATGGGTTCTGATCGGTACTACTTTCCGGTATCCCTCCGGGGAAGGTCCAGGCCCAGCTTGTTGGAATATTCTGCGACTGATCCGTGAAGTTTACAGTTCCACCGACTGCAATCGTTGTATTATCTGCCGTAAAAGCTGCAACTGGTGGCAGTGGGATAGCAGGAGCAAAGCTGACAGTATAATCCTCAACTTCTCCGCTAAAACTCGTCTCACAGGATGATGCAAAGGAGTTGTATTTCATGGTAATACGCATGACAGTGGTTCCATTGGCAGATGATGGTATATTCAAGGTGCTAACCACAACAGATTTTTTCTTTGAAATGGATAATACCAGCTCTTCTGCATCGAAATTACCATCAACATTGAAATCGATCCATATGGTCCAATATTGAAATCTACTTCTACCTGTAAAATCGGGTGTAAGCGTTATGGTATTGGCACTGCCGGGATCCAGGTTATAGATAATTCCGGTAAAATCTTCATAGCCTGATAATGACTGCCCGGAATTGTTTGCCTGGCCACCAATATCAATACTTTGGATCCATTCATAGCCCGGATCACCACTGGATGTGCAATACTGAATGTCAGTAACATGGATCGTTATCGTCTTTTCGTCACTATTGCTACCATTGTAAGCCGTAAGTGTAACAATATGATCCCCAATGGTATTATAAACAACCGGGCCAGGATCTGCTTCATTTGAGGAAAATGGATCCCCTCCGGGGAATGACCACGCATATGAATCTGCACAAGTGGACAGGTTTGTGAAAGTAACTGAACCTCCCAATGGGATGCTTGTCTGACTGGCAGTGAAATCAGCTGTCAGTGCATCAACAGTAATATAGGCTGTTTTAATTTCTGTGTCATTATTTGTACCATCACTGACATATAAACTGACATCATGTGTACCGGCAGTGTTATATGTAACAGTTACAGGCCCGCTACTGGTAGATGTTCCCTCTGAGCTTCCCGGGAATGACCAGCTCCAGTTAGTGATACTGCCTGTTGACTGATCAGTGAATATGACAGTTTCACCCAGGCAGATCACCTGGTTATCAGCTGAGAAATTTGCCAGCACCCCACCGGTAACAACATTAACAGGGGATTCATAGCGATAATAATTTTGCCTGGTGACGGTCACAGTGATCACAGTTCCTCC
>JAGLEK010000398.1 GCA_023145125.1 Bacteroidales bacterium
ATCAACGCCTCCACTTATGATATTAACCCGGGCATTTCTATTATGTCACAAAACTTGCTGAGCAGCAGCTTCCTGACAGCCGGGTACAGTTATAATATCAATGAGCAGGCAGGAAAGGTTTATGGTGCTTACAGTTATCATGGATGGTATCCCGTTTTTGACCTTCATGCCGACTATGGATTACGACGGGAGCTGATATACCTGCCTGAAGAGACTGAGATCAGCTGGAATGAAACCAACCTGAGAGCAGGCTTGCGGGTACCCTTGAATTTACGCCGCGGGAAATACTTTGCAGGTATCCAGCCCTCCGTTTATGTTAATCAGGGCCTTCGCAGGCTTAAGCCGGGAAGCCCGGTAGAGTTCAAAAAGGCTGATATATTTTCTACCGGCTACAGCTTGACAGCCTACCGCCAGATCAAATCCTCTTTTCGTGATATCTATCCGAGATGGGGGCAAAGCCTGGGCCTTTATTATCGCGATACTCCCTTTGATCATGATAATTTCAGCTATATTGTTGCCGGTATCGCCAGCCTGTACTTTCCCGGTATCATCAGGCATCAGGGGTTGAATATTTATGCCGGCTACCAGTACCGTATTTCCGGATATTATAAGTTTTCTGATATCGTGAGCTACCCGAGAGGTATCAGCGGCAGGCAGGATCAGGAGCTTGTCTCCTTCAGGGGAACCTATGCTTTCCCGATTGCTTATCCCGACTGGAGCATAGGGCCGGTTCTGTATATGAAGCGCATCAGGGCGAATTTATTCTACGATTATGCTGTTGGACTGAACACAACGGGAAAGAATTATTATAACTCAACGGGTGTCGATGTGCTCACTGAAGTACATGTGCTCAGGTTCATAGCCCCTCTTGATATTGGGGTGAGGTGTGTTTATCTTCCCGATGAGGGATCGCTCCGGTGGAGCTTTCTTTTCGGCATTGGGTTTAGTTCTTTTTATGTGAATAAGGGGCCGGCCGGAGAATCTGTTGCGTTTTAGTTATTTTTATGCTGTTATTGAAAATATCCTACGATGAAAAAGAGAGAACTTACTTTCAAGCCGGAGCTTGAATCGATTATCAGAAAGTGCGAAGTATGCAACCTTGCCATGATCGATGAAGATGGCGCACCATACGTAATCCCAATGAATTTTGGCTACGCAGATGATTATATATATTTTCACTCTGCCCGCACAGGCAAAAAGATCGATGTCCTGAAGAAGAATAAAAAGGTTTGTATCTCTTTCAGTGCCGACCACGACTTAAAATGGGTTAACGAGGAGGTTGCATGCAGCTGGGGCATGCGGTATCGAAGTGTTCTGGCCTTTGGAAATGTGGAGTTCGTCGATGATTATGATCAGAAAGAAGAAGCCTTGCGTATTTTTATGAAGAACTACGCTGACATGGATTTTTCATTTAACGAACCCGCAGTTAAGGATATCCTGATTTTTCGGGTAAAGATTGAAAAGATGGATGGGCGGGCTTTGGGATATTAAAATAGTGCCTAATGCCTAGTGCCAAGTTGCTAGTGCCTATCTTAAGTGTATAATGGAAAGTGAATAATGCACTTAAATATTAGGATGATAACCAGCGCTCTGCCTCAATTGCTGCCATACACCCGCTGCCTGCGGCCGTAATAGCCTGCCTGAACACGTGGTCCTGCACATCGCCTGCGGCAAATACGCCCTCTACACTGGTTTTGCTTGAATCAGGTTTTGTCTTTATATAACCCTGGTTGTCCGTTTCAATTTGGTTAACGAAAATATCGGTATTGGGTTTGTGTCCGATGGCCACAAAGAAACCATCTACTTTGAGGGTTTGTTTTTCCTGGCTTTTTACATCCTGTACAACAACACCGGTCACTTTTTTTCCAAAGCCTTCTTTCTCGCCAACTACCTCAATGGGTACATGGTTCCATACCATTTCGATATTAGGGGTATCCAGCACTTTTTTCTGCATTGCTTTTGATGCACGCAGTTCGTCGCGGCGGTGGATCATATAAACTTTGTTGCAAAGCTTGGCCAGGTATGTCGCCTCTTCGGCAGCGGTATCTCCGCCGCCAACGATGGCTACATCTTTTCCTTTATAAAAGAAACCGTCACAGGTGGCACAGGCAGATACGCCATAGCCATTGTATTCTGATTCTGATTCAATGCCGAGCCATTTGGCTGTGGCACCGGTTGCGATGATCACGGTTTCTGCTTCTATCACTTTGTCATCATCAGCCCTGGCAATAAAAGGCCTCTTTGACAGGTCGATCTCGGTGATCATTCCCCAGCGAACATCGGTTTCGAATCTTTCTGCCTGCTTTTTCAGATCTTCCATCATCGCCGGGCCATCAGTTCCTTCCGGGTAACCCGGGAAGTTATCAACCTCGGTAGTTGTAGTCAGCTGCCCACCCGGCTGCAGTCCTTGGTACATTAAGGGTTTAAGGTCGGCGCGTGCTGCATAGATCGCTGCTGTATATCCTGCCGGCCCGGAGCCTATGATCAGGCATTTTGTTTTTTCGGTGGTATCGCTCATTGTTATTTGTTTAGTTAACGGTTTCTAATATTGATAATTCTTCTCCTTGCATTGGCAAGGA
>JAGLEK010000399.1 GCA_023145125.1 Bacteroidales bacterium
GTGCTGAAGCATCTCCGGAACGACAAGCTTAGTTTTATCGAAAGCAGACTTGATATTGGTGAGGAACAGGCCGTGCCACTCATCAAGCAAAGCCATGAATATGTGGATGAGCATTTTCAGGATGATATCCTCAGGATATATGACTCCCCACCCGGGACGTCCTGTCCGGTCATTGAAGTGACCAAGGATGTCGACTTTGTTATTCTTGTCACCGAGCCAACGCCTTTCGGCCTTCATGATCTGAAACTTGCTGTGGAGACTATGAAAGAACTGAAAAAAGCATTTGGCGTTGTCCTGAATCGCCATGGGATTGGTAATGATGGCGTACTTCGCTATTGTGAAGATGAGGGCATTCCTGTACTGGCTAAGATTCCCAACGACAGAAAAATTGCAGAATTGTATTCGGATGGGAAACTAATCTATAATGAAGTGCCGGAAGTAAAGAGGGAACTCGATAAAATTGTTGCATACCTCAAGACATGGCAGGAAGGAGCGCAGCAATGAAAGAAATTGTGATCATTTCGGGTAAGGGTGGAACCGGTAAAACTTCCTTAACGGCTTCTTTTGCTTATCTCGGCGGCCCTGATATTGTAGTTGCCGATTGTGATGTGGATGCGGCAGATATGCACCTTCTGATGCAACCGGATTTCGCCCGTGGAGAAGATTTCTACAGTGGTGAGCTTGCAAAGATCCACCCGGAAAAATGCACTCAATGCGGAAAATGTGCAGAAGTATGCCGTTTCGATGCTATCAGTGTCATTGATGGCATGCATACCGTTGATCCGCTGAGTTGTGAGGGATGTGGATATTGTGCCCGAATATGCCCGACAGACACAATCGAAAATGTGAGCCTGAATGTGGGGAAATGGTATATCTCTTCAATAAAGACAGGAAGCATCATGGTACATGCAAGGCTTGGTATTGGTGCGGATAATTCCGGGAAGCTGGTGGCAAAAGTTAAAAATGAAGCAAAACGCCTTGCTGAAGAAACAAACAAGGAATACATCATTGTAGATGGATCCCCCGGGATCGGCTGCCCGGTGGTTTCTTCGCTTTCGGGAGCATCTTTCGTAGTCCTGGTGACAGAACCTTCAGTTTCGGGTTTACACGACCTGAAACGGGTATATGAGCTGGTGAAAAAGTTCAACCTGAAAGCCGGATGCATCATCAATAAGTCCGATATAAATGAAAAAGTTACAAAAGAGATTGAAACTTTTCTCAGGGAAGAAAATATCCTTCATATTGCAAACCTTCCCTATGATGAGCAATTTACAACTGCCATGACCAATGGGCAGACAATAGTAGAGTCAGACACCGGCGGCTTAAAGCAGATGATCACTGATAGCTGGAATAAAATCAAACAAACAATTAAATAAATAATAAAATGATAATTGCATTTACTACAAAAGGAACCGACTGGGATTCGATGATGGATCCACGTTTTGGCAGAACTGAATTCTTTTTAATTTATGATGAAGAAAATGATAAACTGGAGACATTTGATAATCGCTCATCATCAGATGACGCCCATGGTGCCGGGCCGAAAACTGCGCAGGCATTATTCGGCTTTGATGCGGATGTGCTGGTAACCGGCAACGGCCCGGGAGGCAATGCTGCAGCAGTCCTGAAGAAGGCAAGGGTCGACATTTATGTCGGTGCCGGCGATATGACGGTAAGGCAGGCTTATGAAGCATATAGGGACAAAGAGTTAACTAAATTTTAAAAATTTGCGATGCATTGATGGAGTAAGTGAGTAAAGGATGAAATTGACACAAGCCATATCAAAAAACAATTTCCGTTCGCTGCTTTGGCATGCCGGCTTCCTTTCCCTGGCTCAAAACTTTATTGATATAGACACTGTTATTCCGGCCATGTTGGTTGATTCCGGAGGTACAGCCATGCATATCGGAATCCTAACGGCCATCATGCTGGGAGGATCCAGTTTCACCCAGTTGATCTTTGCGCCATTTATCAGCAATTACTCGTTTAAGAAAAAATTTCTTTTACTCGGGATCAATTCACGGATATTTGCTTTACTGGCCATCAGTGCGTTGCTATATTATAATTCATACCTACATGGCGATTACCGGATATTGATGATCTTTGTCCTGATAAGCATATTTTCGCTTGGCGGGGCATTTTCTAACATCAGCTATACCGATATCCTTGGCAAATCTGTTGATGAGAGATCACGAAAGCCTTTTTTCTCCATTCGCCTGGTAGTCACCGGGATTATTTTGCTGGGTTCGGTATTTCTTGCCAGATTCGTGCTTACAGCTGATGAATATCCAATCAACTATGCCCATATGTTTTTTATTGGCTTTATTGCACTGGCGATAGCATCACTTGGATTTTGGAACCTGAAAGAGGTGGTGCCTTCCAGATTGAAAGTTAAAAGCCCTGCACATTTTGCCCACCTGATCAAAACTGAAATAAAGGAAAACCCAAAACTTGGGCACTTTCTGGGATTTATTAACACCATGGGGATCAGTATCGGGCTCTTGCCTTTTGTTATTTTATATGCAAAAGAAAATTTTAATACTCAGAGTAGTGATACTGCTGACTTTTTATTGTTCAAGGTCATAGGAAGTGTGGTTATGGGCTTGTTGCTCTTTGCTTTCGCACGCAAATTCAGGTATCGGAATTTACTTTATCTGAATGTTGTATTTGCCTTTTCTATACCCCTGTTCCTGCTCCTTGCCACCAATAATCCTCCTTTAGGCTTGGTGTTTTTTGTCGGGGGGCTTATCTTTGCTACATACAGCGTTACCATGAATGGGGTATTACTGGAAGTTTCCGGTACCACCAACAGGGCATTATATACCGGAATTACCGGAGCCGGGAATATTTTACCGGCACTATTTCCTCTGTTAGGTGGCTGGGTGATAATGCAATTGGGTTACCAGGTATTTTTTATAATGTACATGGCAACAGTATTGT
>JAGLEK010000004.1 GCA_023145125.1 Bacteroidales bacterium
CACTCGGCACTCATCACTCATCACTTTATACTGTCATAACATCTTTCTCCTTCGCCTCCACCATCTCATCCACCTTTTTGATGTATTCGTTGGTGAGTTCCTGGATCATATCCTGTGCTTTTTTAGATTCGTCTTCCGGGAGCCCGTCTTTTTCAAGGCTTTTGGCAAGGTCGTTGGCTGTCCTCCTGGTGTTGCGTATGCTGATCCTGGTATTTTCGGCTTCTCCCTTGGCTTTTTTTACCAGTTCGAGGCGCCTTTCTTCTGTGAGGGGTGGTACTGATATCCTGAGCACTTCCCCTTCATTTTTCGGGTTGAATCCCAGGTTGGCGTTGAGAATGGCTTTTTCGATTTCGCCAAGAATGCTTTTATCCCATGGCTGAACGACGATCTGTCGTGGGTCCGGGGTGTTGATATTGGCAGCTTGTTCAATGGGTGTCATGGCACCGTAATAGTCGAACATGATCCCTTCGAGCATCTGCGGATTGGCCTTGCCGGCACGAATCTTCTGTAATTCCTTGTCCAGATGTAAAAGTGCGCTCTCCATGCCTTCTTTGGCTTCATCCAGGCACATTTGGGCTTCTTCGTTCATGGCTATGGTTTATGGTTATACGACAAATATAATATTTTCTTAACTAATAAGTGTACCGATATTATTTCCGCCCAGAACCTTTTTCAGGTTGCCTTTTTTATTCATGTTAAAAACGTAGACAGGCATGTTGTTCTCCCTGCACATGGTAAAGGCAGTCTGGTCCATAATGAGCAGGCCTTTCTCCAGTGCTTCGTCATAGCTGAGGGTTTCGTATTTTTTCGCATTGGGATCTTTCTCAGGATCTGCTGTGTAAACACCATCCACACGTGTTCCTTTCAGGATTATATTGGCCTTGATCTCAAGTGCCCTGAGTGCAGAAGCCGAGTCGGTGGTAAAATATGGATTTCCCGTTCCGCCACTGATCAGTATGATCTTGCCGCTTTCCAGTTCGCTGATGGCCGATCTTGCACTCATGGGTATGGCAATGGGATTGATCAGCATTCCGGAGAAAAGGGCCGTCTTTGCCCCCTGTTTTTCCAGCTCTGCCTGCAAGGCCAGGCTGTTGATCACGGTAGCCATCATACCCATATAATCACCCTGTGTACGATCCATGCCCTCAGCAGCACCGCTGAGGCCGCGAAAAATGTTGCCGCCACCGATCACAATGGCAATTTGTGTGCCGGCACTTGCGGCTTCCACTATCTCTGATGCATATTGTGACAGGCGGTCAGGGTCGATGCCATGATCTTGTGTACCCATCAGGGCTTCACCGCTGAGTTTTAAAAGGATCCTTTTTAGCTGCATATGCAATTATTTTACGATCAGCATTGACTTAACTTCAACGTAATGATCGGTTTGTATCTTGTAGAAATATTGACCCGGTGAAAGATTACCGGTATTCCAGTTTATTTCATGACTGCCGGCTGTAAACTGCCTGTTGGTAACTGTAGAAAGCTCCCTGCCCATCATATCGAAAATGCTGATCCTTACATTGGCAGAAGAGGCCAGGTCAAAAGCAAATGTGGTCTCTTCCCTGAAAGGGTTCGGATAGTTTTGATGCAGGGAAACGTTTCTTTGTTCAAGATTTGAAATATAGATAGGATCACTTGAATAGAACAGGTTCAGACACCAGGCATCCAGGGTTCCCTGATCATTCGCGGCATTATCATAAATGCGAAGTATCCATTCTCCGGTTATGCTTTGATCAATGTAAGTTGCAAGGGCCTCGTCAGGTTTGAAACTGCCTGTAAATGGTGCGCTTCCCTGTGCTATAGGAACAGCTGCCTCATCATCAAAGATCGTCCCGACGAAGTTATTGCCTGAGCCGCCATGTCCGACACAAAGGTCTATTTCGGTGCCATTAGGGCTAATGAGGTAAATCTCTACATCTCCATCATAGGTATGGGTGATATCCAGTTCAACATTCAGGTCGACAAGTATGCCGTCTTCTGTAATATGGATTGTGTCATAAAGATTATTAAGGTCTTCAATAGGCTTAGGAACAGTATTGCTGCATGCCAGCATGGAATTGATATTGGCAATGATATATGTGAAGAAATTTTCCGGCTGGATGGTACCCGGAGGGTTAATCCCCTTTCCTCCGCCGGGCAATGTGCCCACCATAGTGGCATCTTCATTTTGTGCAGCGAGGTAATAATCAACCTTGGTGCCCATCACCTGTCCGGGAATTGTAAAGAAGAAAGTGTCGAGAACTGTGCCGGATGGCTGTAATTCAAGAAAGCTTCCTTCATCTACGCTATAATATAACCTGGGTGAATTTCCGCCAGTGGCTACGGCATGGTTTGAATTAACAACGAGCCATGCTTCCCGGTCACCGGTAAAGTTACCCGAGATCAGCGGCTCATGCAGAAGTTCCATCTTCATATCCATGCTGAGGGAAGCCATAGTGGCAACGGCTGATTGCACCATTTGATTGAAATAGGGGATATTACAGTTAGAGAACAGGTCGTTAACGGTATGATAATATGCATTGAAATCGTTCCAGTCTTCAATAGCCAGGATGGCCTGGTAACCGTTGTTCCAGAATGGTGAGTGGTCGCTGGCGCCGGTAGTGATATAATTGTATGTCAGGTCAAAATCATAAGTGGCGAGGACACTTGTATATTCACCGGTAAAGGCCGCTGACTGTGAGTTTGTCGATATGGACATTTCATAGTCGTCGTCCGAATCATATGCGATCATATCCAGGTTGAGTACGCCAAGTATGTCGTCACCATTACCGGCGGCTTCATTTGCATAAGCATGACTGCCGATCAGTCCTTGTTCTTCTTCATCAAAGGCAATGAATTTAACCGTGTATTTCAGGTCAAAATCTTTCAATAGCCGCGCAGTTTCCAGCACCCCGACCACCCCGGATGCATTGTCATCAGCCCCCGGTGCGGTACTCCCCGGTGGCATGTCATCATAATGGGCACAAACTATATATTGCTGATCGGGGTATTCGCTTCCGGTTATGGTTGCAACCACATTTTCTCCATTACTGTTGAAGTAATGATATTCAACGGGCAGGCCCATGGCCTCGAACTGTTCATAGATCCACTCTGCTGCGAGTGGGTTGAAGCTTGAGCTGGAGTGCCGTGATTCCAAGGTATATTGTATCCCTCCGATCATAACGGGTACTTCTCCCGAGAGTTTCTCCAAAAGGTCAGAGATCGTTACTTCTGTAACTTCATTTCTTAGTGAGTCGACGAGTGGGCTGTAGGCAATCTGTGCCGATAGCAGAGTGCTGAACAATACAGCAATGAGTAGTGTGGAAAGTTTTTTCATTAGTAGGGTCAGTTTTAGTTTGAGAACAAAGATAGGATTTTATGGGTACAAGGATACGGAATTCTTAATAGCCCCCTGCACCCTGTCCCCTGTCCCCCGAACCCATCTAAATAATCCTACATTCCCCCCGCTTGAGGTCATTCTCGATCATCTTGTATTTCTTCTCGGCCACCCTGCCATCATTGTACTGTACTTTCACCTTGTCGTTGCGGCCATATTTCTTTTCTGTCCGTGTAACAGGTGCTGTTTTCCTGGGTCCCTGTGTATCGGAATGCGCCTGGGAAAGCAAGTCGGTACGTTCCTCTTTCAGGCGGCTGTGATCAATTCCCCGCGGTGCCTGTGCTTCCCTGACAGCATCCGGGTCCTGCACAGGCAAGTTTCCTTTTACGAGAAATGAAACAACATCGTTGTTGATCTTCTGGATCATGATCTTGAAGAGGTTGAAAGACTCGAGCTTATAGATAAGCAGCGGGTCTTTTTGCTCATAGGTTGCCGATTGAACCGATTGCTTCAGGTCATCCAGCTCGCGCAGGTGTTCTTTCCAGGAATCATCTATCATTCCCAGTGTGATCCCTTTTTCTATTGAAAGCACTACATCTTTACCTTCGCTTTCATAGGATCTCTTAAGGTTGGCGATTATCTGTATGGTCTTCACACCATCCGTTACAGGCACCAGGATGTTTTCGTATTGCGTATTGTTCTCATAAACTCCCTTGATGACGGGATAAGCATTTTTTGCGATGATAGCTGCTTTGTCCTTGTAACTCTTAATGACCACATCGAAGATCTTGTCGGCGATCACTGTAGAGTTATCGTCCATGAATTCTTTTTCACTTATCGGTGTTTCAATACCCAATGAGGTGATCAGGTCCATTTTAAATCCATCAAAGTCGTCCTGGTCCTGTGCGTCGATGGTGATCTGCTCACCCACGTCGTACATCATGTTCATGAGGTCAACGGCCAGCCTTTCACCATGCAGGGCATGCCGGCGTTTTTTATAGATCACCTCACGCTGCGCATTCATCACATCATCATATTCCAGCAATCTCTTCCTTATGCCGAAGTTGTTTTCCTCAACTTTTCTCTGGGCACGTTCAATAGATTTGGTTATCATGGAATGCTGGATCACCTCACCTTCTTTCAGGCCAAGCCTGTCCATGATCTTGGAGATTCTTTCAGAGCCAAACATACGCATCAGGTCATCTTCGAGCGCTACGAAGAATTGCGAACTGCCCGGGTCTCCCTGTCGTCCGGCGCGGCCCCTCAGCTGACGGTCTACCCGCCTTGAATCATGTCGCTCGGTACCTATAATTGCCAGACCACCGGCTTCTTTTACTCCGGCACCCAGCTTGATATCGGTTCCACGGCCTGCCATGTTGGTGGCAATGGTCACGGATCCGGCCATGCCTGCTTCTGCAACCACATCGGCTTCCTTTTTATGGAGTTTGGCATTCAATACATTATGCTTGATATTTTTTCTTCCTAGCATCCTGGCAAGCAACTCGGATGTTTCAACAGAGGTGGTTCCTACGAGTACCGGACGTCCGGCCTTGACAAGCGCTTCCACCTCATCGATCACTGCATTATATTTCTCCCGCTTGGTTTTGAATATCAGGTCCTGACTGTCATTCCTGACTATGGGCCTGTTGGTGGGGATCACTATGCAATCAAGCTTGTAGATGTCCCAGAATTCACCGGCTTCTGTTTCGGCAGTACCCGTCATGCCGGCCAGCTTTTTATACATCCTGAAATAATTCTGCAGTGTGATAGTCGCATAGGTCTGCGTCGATGCTTCCACCTTGACATTCTCCTTGGCCTCAATGGCCTGGTGAAGGCCATCGGAATAACGCCGTCCTTCCATGATACGCCCGGTCTGCTCATCCACGATCTTGATTTTGTTATCCATGATCACATATTCAACATCCTTCTCGAAGAGGGCATATGCTTTCAGCAACTGATTCACCGAGTGCACCCTTTCTGATTTCATTGAATATTCACGGATCATTTCACTCTTTTTCTCGAGCATGGCAGTTTCGGAGAGCTTGGATTTCTCCATTTCTGCTATCTCACTGCCAATGTCGGGCAGGAGGTAGAAATTCGCGTCTCCGGTGTCCTGTGTGAAAATATCGACCCCTTTTTCGCGCAGGTCAATGGAATTGTTTTTCTCCTCAATCACAAAAAACAGCTCATCATCAATGATGTACATTTTCTTGCTCTGCTCAGCCATATAAAAATTCTCTGTTTTTTGCATCTTGGCCCTTACGCCCGGCTCAGACAGGAATTTTATCAGGGCAGTATTTTTCGGAAGCCCGTGATGGGCTCTGAGTAAAAGTTTGGCACCTTCCTTTTGATTCTCATCGTTGTTTTCGTCTGCCAATAATTTCTTTGCTTCGGACAGTATCTTTGTAACATAGTTTCTTTGGGCACTGTAAAGTTTCTGCACCAGGGGCTTTAGCTCATGGAACTCATGTTCTTCCCCCTGTGGCGTCGGGCCGGAAATGATGAGCGGTGTACGTGCATCATCAATAAGGACGGAGTCGACCTCATCGACAATGGTGTAGTTGTGAGGCCGCTGGACCAGCTCCTCCGGGTTCCCGGTCATATTGTCACGCAGGTAGTCAAAGCCAAACTCATTATTGGTTCCGAATGTGATATCGGCGAGGTAGGCTTGCCTCCTGGGTTCAGAGTTGGGCTCATGTTTATCGATGCAATCCACTTTCAGTCCGTGGAATTCATACAATACGCCCATCCACTCAGAGTCACGTTTGGCAAGGTAGTCGTTCACGGTGACGATATGCACGCCTTTCCCGGCCAGGGCATTCAGGTAAACAGAGAGCGTTGCCACAAGGGTTTTCCCTTCCCCGGTGCCCATCTCTGCGATCTTACCCTCGTGGAGTACGACTCCACCGATAAGCTGAACATCATAGTGCACCATATCCCATTTGATAAGAGTGCCCCCGGCAGTCCATTCGTTTTTGTATAATGCCGAACTGCCTTTGATCTCCATGCCGTCACGGGTGGGTTCCAGCATCCTGTCATAATCGGTTGCGGTGACTTCGATAAACTCGTTTTCCTTGAATCTTTTGGCAGTTTCTTTCATCACTGAAAAAGCTTCAGGCAGGATGTCGTTGAGGATATCTTGTGTTTTGTCGTAAATGGCCTTGTCAAGCTTATCAACCTGCTCCCACATCTTCTCCCGCTCCATGATGTTTTCTTCCTGCTTGATCTTTTCCTTCAGCTCCGCAATATTCTGCTCTTCTTCGCTGATATGTGCGGCGATCCTTTCCTTGAACTCGGTGGTTTTGTTCCTGAGTTCATCGTGGCTCAGCCCAATAACACCCTTTTCTGCATCTTTTATTTTGCTGGCGATCGGTTCGAGGGTTTTATTATCCCGCCTTGATTTACTGCCAAGTAGTGCACCTAATACTCCCATGAAAAATATTTTTATCGCTTACAGCATAACCATTTAGCCATTTAGCTATGCAATAAGCCTTATTTGTCTATAGTTTCAGTTTAGATATCAATTATTATACCCTAAGGGAAATAATGATGTTTTCTGCCATTTCGGCATGTTTCGGCAAAATTAAGGAATTTTGGGACGCAGGATACTAGATTCTGGATACTGGATACTGGATACTGGATGCTGGATGCTGGATACTGCCTACCGTCAACCGTCAACCGTCAACCGTCAACTTTCTTAACGCTCACTTTATCTCAGGCCACGTTCTCCTTATATTTTTTAATGGAATTAAACTCCATTTTCTTTTCCCTGTATTCTTCTTCAAGATCATAATCATCCTGCAAGCCCAGCCAGAATTTGGCGGAATTGCCGAAGTAATTGCTAAGTCTTAAAGCAGTATCTGCAGTAATTCTTCTTCTGCCTTTAAGAATCTCGCTGGTGCGTGTTTGTGGTATCTTAATATCCTTGGAGAGCCTGTATGCGGTAATCTTAAGAGGTAACAGGAACTCCTCCCATAAAACTTCTCCCGGATGTATGTTTGCCAGTTTTTCCATTTTTCTGTTTATTAATGATAGTCGGTTATAATTGCTTCATATGCATGCCCACTTTTAAATTTAAATACTATTCGCCATTGAACGTTGATCCTGATACTATGATATCCTTCTTTGCTTCCTTTTAATTTTTCCAGGCGGTTTGAAGGTGGAATACGTAGGTCGTTCAAATTAATAGAGTTGTTGATCATCCTGAGTTTTCTCCTGGCGATATGCTGAATCTCCGGTGGAAGTTTTGATGATCTGTTCCCATTCCAAACCTTTTCAGTTTCTTTTGATCCAAAAGATCGTATCATAGTAATGCGCAGCGTTACTAACGCCAAAGGTAAGTATATTATTATCAACAAGCAAATAAATTTCAGGATGTCCTTTATCTATTTATACTGAAAATTGGAAAATGTCACCATTTTGGGGGTACGGGGGGCGGGGTACGAGGGACGAGGGCGGCAAATATCGGATATCGGATATCGAATATCGGATATCAAATATCGGATATCAACTTTAAGTACTCCAAGTACTCCAAGTACTTCAGGCACTTCTAATGAACTACCTTCCTCACCGCCCCCTCCAGCTCTTCATTGGGTGCCGGAGCGGGATAAACGGCAATGTTGCCTTCAATATCGATAAGGACATACAGGGGAAGATCCCTGATATTATACAGTTCGTATACCATTGGATCATTGTCGTAATGGGCGAATGTCCATTGGTAACCGCCTGAATTTGCAAGCGGAAGGTAAGCATCAGGGTCGTGATCCATGGACACGCTGATGATCTCCAGACCTGCTTTATAGGCATTATATAATTCGGCCAGCCTGTCGAAAGCATTGTCAGTTCCCTTTTGTCCGCTTCTGAAAAAGGTGAGCAGTATGGGTTTGCCCTTGATACTTCTCAGATTGAAGGCATAGCCGCCAATGCTTTGCAGTTTCAGGTCCGGAGCCGGGCTGCCGGGGGCCAGGTGTGTCAGGGTTTCCAGCAGGTTTGAAGTAATACGCCTGTGGGTCGGGTCATTTGTGGAAGCATTGATGTCTTTTATCATTGCAAGGAGTTGCGGCTTTTTAAAGGTGCCGTTAAAATACAGGCTCCTTAGCCCATGGATCAGTACCAGTTCCCTGAAACCCGTATCCTGCAGATAAGACACTTCCGCCAGGGCATCCCTGATCATTTGATTGTCGCTATTGTCATTCACTGCTATGATCAGATCCGAGATGGTGATCACATCCGGGGAGGTGGTCAGGAACTTTGCGAAGAATTCATCAAAAAAGAAAGTGTATTCAACGTTATGGTATAGCACTGGCCGGCCTACAAGGTACTCTTCCGCCAGGACGTTTTTTCCTTTAAGTCTTGCAAATTGATACACATCAGCCAGTTTGTATGCGATATAATCTTTGAAATACGGATGCTCAACGGATCCGAATTCATCTTCAATCATTGTGTAGAAATCAGCGACCCTGGATTTATCACGTAGTTTGATTATGAGCTCAAAATTTTCCATCACAAACTTGTTGTACATGGCATTGAAACGCCAGATCATACGATTCAGCTCATTTTCATCAGCGGACTGGAATTCATAAAGCAGGCCTTGCCGGTCGAAATATGATTCAAGCTGGTTTGCAGGATCGTAGGTGATATCGATTGAATATGACTTTCCCGCATCCAGGAAGATCTCTGCACGTTGGTAGTTGATGTCGAGGAAAGCCCCTATGGTCTCCTCCAGCTCAAACTCAATTATAAAACTGCCATCTTCAGCGATTTCACTGTTGCCAAGGTTGAAGATCTTTTTAGAGATGAAATCATCAAAGGCCAGTAACCTTACCATCTGTCCCTCACCACCGGATACTGTCCCTGTGATCGTGGTTTTTTGGGCAAAAATGATAACAGGAATAATACTGACAAGTAATAGCAGAGTAAATTTCTTCATGGTACATCGTTTGGGAAACCAATGAATTAACGATAAGGACAGGGATTTATTTTAGCGTACTGCCTACTG
>JAGLEK010000040.1 GCA_023145125.1 Bacteroidales bacterium
ACAAATATTAACACCTTTGAAAAAATCGAAACCCTTAATGACTATGAGTGCATGAAGATCAATGTGGTGTTCAAAGGTACCCTGGAAGGTGAAGGTGAACAGGATGGGATGAAATTAATCACTACCGGTGATATTGAAGGTACGGCTACATGGTATTTTGCTTATAAGGAAGGCATCTTTGTAAGCCAGCTCACAGAAGGTACCGGAAAATCAATTACAGAAATTACGGGGCCACAGGAAATGACATTGCCCGCAACCAGGTTATATACTATGAAAACTGAGTTGGTTGATCTGTAAAATAAAACTCAATGAGTTCAATTGACATATTACTGATTGCCCTGCTCTTGTTCTTTATGAGCATTCGTATCGCATCAGGGGTTCAGAATATACTATCTGTTGTACTTCCACAACATTACTGACGCCGGCATGATATGGGCAATTATAAGCATGGCAGCAAAAATGATAATGCTAACAGGCCATAAGCTTACCGCATACACCAGTAATATACTGAGTGAAAGAATCGCAAATACTGAATACGCAATGCGTAGAGATTCATAAAAGACCCCGGCTTCCCGCTCATCGAGTTTCGAAAAGGGCCGGTGTGTTTGCCGCCATGCACCCGTTCTTCCATAAACAAGGTAAAAGCTCAGTAAGAAGACGAATAGCGCTGATGACACTGCAATGGCCGATAGCAGGTTCCAGTCATCGATATAGCGGTAATACTCAAATAATACTACCGTACTGATAAGGCTCAGGAAATTGATTATCAATCCTGTTTTGATCCCTGATTTTTTTTCGTTTTGTTTCATGGTTTTTATGGTATTTATTTTTTCAGATCAAATAATTCCTGGCTCATGGGCTTCATGGGAGAGGTGGAAAATATATATTCAACCGGCAGGCCAAATACTTCACCGATGCGGTAGGCCAGGTCGAGGCTGGGGTTGTATTCCTCCCTTTCAAGATATCCTACCGTTTGAAAATTCACACCGATCTTATCAGCCAGTTCTTTTCTGCTGATACCCCTTTCACTGCGTAAAAGAGCAATCCTGTTATATAGTTTTCTTGAATCCATGCTGCAAATATAACATCTTTTATTGTATATTTACAACATTTAATAATATTTTATTAACAATTAGCCTTAAAAACATTCAACACTACTCAGGCATGCTCAATCCATTATCCAGTATCCAGTATCCAGCATCCAGTATCCAGCATCCAGCATCCAGAATAAATTCATTTGCAAGAATCGATAATTCCTCTTACTTTTGCACAGATTTTCAGAACCTGAAACACTTCATCCCTATGTCAAAAAAACATCTCGTCAGTATTTTTTCAGGCAGGGCATCTACATACCTGGCAGAAAAGATTGCCGCAGAATTCGGCATCGAGCTTGGTCAAAACATTGTAACCGAGTTTTCTGACGGGGAGTTTCAGCCTTCTTTCGAAGAGAATATCAGGGGCAGGGATGTGTTTATTGTGCAATCGACTTTTGCACCTGCCGACAATCTTTTTGAGTTGTTGATGATGGTTGAATCTGCAAGAAGGGCATCTGCCAGGAATATTGTGGCAGTGATCCCTTACTTCGGATTTGCCCGCCAGGACAGGAAAGACAAGCCAAGGGTATCCATTGCTTCAAAGCTTGTTGCCAATCTGCTGGCAGTGGCCGGCGTTACCCGTGTGATCACCATCGACTTGCATGCCGACCAGATACAGGGCTTCTTCGATGTTCCTGTTGATCATCTGTATGCATCCTCCATCTTCATCCCTTACCTGAGGGAGCTCAACCTTCCTGATCTTACCATGGCTTCACCGGATACCGGTGGTACCCGCAGGGCAGCCACATATGCCAAGATCATGAATACTGACTTTGTGATCTGTTACAAGCAAAGGGCAAAACCCAATGAAATAAAACAAATGGCCCTTGTGGGCGACGTAAAAGACAGGGATATCGTATTGGTGGACGACATTATCGACACAGCCGGCAGCATTACAAAGGCAGCACAGCTGATGGTCGACAACGGAGCTAAAAGCGTCAGGGCAATCTGTACACATCCTGTTTTTTCAGGACAGGCCTATGAGCGCATTGAAAATTCACCTTTTACCGAGGTAGTTGTGGCGGATACCATCCCCATGAAGCAACAATCAGATAAAATAACCGTTCTTTCAACCGCTCGCCTCTTTGCAGATGTGATCGGCAGGGTGGAAAGCAACCAATCGATCAGTTCATTATTTAAATTCTAATTTATATCAATAATCATTTAATTTATTAATCATGAAAACAGTATCATTGAGCGGTTCTCCACGCGAGAACGTAGGGAAAAAAGATGCTAAAGCACTTCGCAAAAAAGGTATGGTGCCGTGTGTAATCTACGGAGGAGAAAAACAATTACATTTCTTTCTTGATGAAAGGGACTTTGCTAAAATTGTTTACACTCCTGAAACATATCTAGTTAAATTTAATTTTGAAGGTGATGAAGTAGAGGCTTTACTTCAGGACATCCAGTATCATCCGGTCACGGATAAGATATTGCATGCTGACTTCCTGGAAGCTTTTACAGATAAACCCCTTAAAGTTGCCATTCCTGTACATCCGATTGGAGATTCTCCCGGTGTTATCAAGGGTGGTTCATTGAACCTTATTCTCCGTAAACTCCTTGTGAGAGGTTATGTAAAGGATATTCCTGATGGAATAGATATTGATATCTCAAGTCTTGAAATTGGCGATTCCGTTACTATCCGCGACCTGAAAATTAAAGATCTGACCTTTATTGACCCACTACATACTGTGATCCTGTCAGTTAAAGTTACTCGTATGGTCGTTGAGGTTGAAGAAGAGGAAGAAGAAGGTGAAGAAGGTGAAGAAGGTGAAGAAGGCGAAGGTGCTGCTGAAGGTGAAGGTGGCGAAAAGCCAGCTGAAGGTGGGGGTAAACCTGCTGAAGGTGGAGGTAAACCTGCTGAAGGTGGTGATAAACCTGCTAAATAAACGACAACTATTTATAAAAATAACAGTGAATGCACTCTCATCCGGGGGTGCATTTTTTTTATAGGTGCAAGGTACAGGGTTCAGGGGGGAATACCATCCTTGCACCTTGTACCTTGTACCCTATACCCTCTTTTCTTACCTTCGCCATATGAAGTACCTGATCGCCGGACTTGGAAACATAGGAGATGAATATGCCAATACCAGGCATA
Source organism: Bacteroidales bacterium (assembly GCA_023145125.1). GTDB lineage: Bacteria > Bacteroidota > Bacteroidia > Bacteroidales > B18-G4 > B18-G4. Next base: position 3,193 of record JAGLEK010000040.1, read on the forward strand.
ACATTGGGTTTATCATTGCGGATGCCCTGGCGCAGCAAGCCGAAGCCGTATTTAAATCCGAGCGCTATGCCGCCATGACAAAAATAAGGTACCGGGGCAAGATCCTGGTGATCATCAAGCCGGCTACTTATATGAACCTGAGTGGAAAAGCAATCCGTTACTGGATGGAAAAAGAAAATATCCCTGCCGAGCGGACCCTGGTCATCACCGATGACATTGCCCTGCCAATGGGCACCCTGCGCATGCGTAAAAAAGGTGGTGATGGAGGTCATAACGGGCTTGAAAACACCATCATCACCCTGGGCACAGAGGCTTTTCCGCGCCTGCGGATAGGTGTCGGCAATGACTTTGCAAAGGGATACCAGTCTGACTATGTCCTTGGCAAATGGACCCACGAAGAAGAAGAGCTCATGATCCCGAAAATAAAAACCGCAATCGAAATGGTAAAAAGCCTGGTGGTAAGGGGGATCGATCAGACTATGACGGACTACAATAATAAGTAAAGTTTAGGCCTTGAGCCTGTCATGAATGATCCTAACGATTTCTTCAATTGAGATCCGGTCTTGCTTCATGCTGTCACGCTCGCGGATAGTGACCGTATTATCTTCCAGTGTTTGATGGTCAACAGTGATACAGTAGGGAGTGCCGATGGCATCCTGCCGGCGGTAGCGGCGGCCAATGGCATCTTTCTCATCATACCGGCACATAAAATCCATTTTCAGGCTGTCCATGATTTCTCTTGCCTTTTCAGGCATGCCATCTTTCTTGACCAGGGGCAATATCGCTGCTTTATACGGGGCCAGAACAGGAGGAAGCTTCATAACAACGCGCTCTGAGCCATCTTCCAGTTTTTCTTCAGTGTAGGCGTGGCTGAGTACAGCCAGGAATGTACGGTCGAGGCCGAGGGATGTCTCAACAACATAAGGCACATAATTCTCGTTCAGTTCTGGGTCAAAATATTGCAACTTCTTACCTGAAAATTCCTGATGCGCATTAAGGTCGAAATCGGTACGGGAATGTATCCCTTCAAGCTCTTTGAAACCAATTGGAAAATCAAATTCAATATCGGTGGCAGCATTGGCATAATGAGCCAGCTTATCATGGTCGTGAAAACGATATTTCTCTGCGGGGATTCCCATTGACAGATGCCATTTCATGCGCTCTTCCTTCCAGTATTCGAACCACTTTAATTCTTCGCCAGGCCTTACAAAAAATTGCATTTCCATTTGCTCGAATTCGCGCATGCGGAAAATAAACTGGCGGGCAACGATCTCATTTCTGAAGGCTTTACCAATCTGTGCGATCCCGAAAGGCACCTTCATCCTCCCTGATTTCATTACGTTCAGGAAATTCACAAATATCCCCTGGGCGGTTTCCGGGCGAAGGTATATCTCGTTGGCTCCTTCTGAAAGCGATCCTATTTGTGTGGCAAACATAAGGTTGAACTGACGTACATCAGTCCAGTTCCTTGAACCTGAAACAGGACAGGCGATCTCCAGGTCCTCTATCAATTTTTTTATCCCTGCCAGGTCGTTTTCATCCATTGCCGGGTACAAGCGTTTTTTGACTTCCCCGATCTTCTCATAATAACCAACTACCCGTGGGTTGGTCGTGATGAACTGCTGCTCATCGAAGCTCTCGCCAAAGCGCTTTGCAGCCTTTGTAACCTCCTTATTGATCTTCCCTTCGATCTTAGCCATATAGTCTTCTACCAATACATCGGCACGGTAGCGCTTCTTTGAATCCTTATTGTCGATCATGGGGTCGCTGAAGGCATCAACATGCCCGGAAGCCTTCCATATCGTAGGATGCATAAAGATAGCAGTATCCACCCCAACGATGTTTTCATGGGCCTGTACCATAGCCTTCCACCAGTAATCCTTAATGTTGTTTTTCAATTCCACACCACATTGTCCGTAGTCATAAACAGCACTTAATCCATCATAGATCTCACTCGACGGAAATACAAACCCATACTCTTTGGCATGGGCGATCACTTTCTTAAAAATATCCTCATTTTTTGCCATGCTGCAAAAATAACAATTAAAGTGTTGGTTGTTCCGCCAGCACTAAAGTTTCAGCGGACACAGCGGATGTTGGGTGTTGAGTTGATTAAAATTAAATTACTCATTTAAATTATGTAGCCATAAAACTCAGGAATTCTATACATTTATAACTTAAAACTATTTCATATGAGAATACGAATTACTTTTCTCTTATTGCTGGCCCTGGCTCTGCAATATTCATGTTCTACATTCGATGATCCTTATGAATTTATCGCCGGCGACCTTGGCATCAACATG
>JAGLEK010000400.1 GCA_023145125.1 Bacteroidales bacterium
CTCCGTACTGTCGGATTGCTGCATGGCTATCCATCCTGTGCGCAGAGCAGCCGACTGAGCCATATTTTCTATCAAGCCGGCTTCGGAAAAACGTCCGTTAACGACAAAAATGTTTTCTTTTTTAATAGTGAAAGCTGTCACGGTCCGCCGGTCATCATGGCTGATCAATGTGTCAACCATGATCATGGGTGATCCCTGAGGTAGAAGTTTCGTGACTGTATTCTTTGTTGCTAACATGGATCTTTCAATACTTGCAGCAAAGATAAGACTTATAGGATAAATTAATTATGCCGTAGGCTTATACGGCAGTAAGCATGACGTAGACATATGAGAAACGTGCACTTTCCGGAACCATGCACAGGATCTTATCACCCTTTTTGAGTTTATCGGAATAAAAAAGTTCTTCCAGCATAAAAAAGATGGATGCCGCACCGACATTTCCAAACCTTGTGAGGTTGGTAAACCATTTTTCTTGAGGGATGGGCATATCAGACCTGGTGAGTTCTTCTTCAATATGCTTCCTAAAAAACTCGGAAGATATATGAGGAAGAAACCAATCGATCTCCTCAATATCGACACCCCTTCTTTTTACAATGTCGAGAAGGAATTCATTCCCAACTGGGACAATATTGTCACCAAGAAGGTCGACATCCTGCTGAAGGGATAAAAGTGTTTTCTCAAGTATTTCCTCTGAGGGGTATTCCCTCCATCCTTTAATGCTTCCATCCTCCATCTTTTCACACCCGGCATACATACATGCATCCAGTTTATGGGCAAATGAGGCGCTTTCGATCCAATCTATCTTCAATGAAAGCCCTTCTTTATTGGGTTCCGGAGAAAGCAATGCAGCTCCGGCTCCGTCAGATAGCATCCAGCGTAAAAAGTCCTTTTTAAAAGCTACAATAGGTTTCTTTTTGATCCGGGCTTCTTTGTCGGTCTCCTTTTTGAAGTTTTTAGCAAGCATCCAGATTGAAAGCTTTTCAGATCCTGCACAAACAGCATTTTGTCTTTCTCCGGCCAGAACCGACAGATACGCATAGCGCATGGCATGCATCCCCGAACAACAAGAGCCGGCCGGAGAAATAATCTCAACAGCCTTGTTCATGAGGGCTCCATGTACCATTGAAGTATGGGATGGCAATAACTGATCAGGCGAAGTAGTACCACAGGCCAGCATATCAATATTAGAGGCTTTGAAATTATCGTCAAACAAACCCTTAATAGCTTCAACTGTCAGTTCGGTATTGGTATGTGTAGAATTCCCGTTTTTGTCAAGAGCGTAATATCTTGATTTGATCTGATTATTCCTCAATATGAGTGGTTTGGCCTTTGAGGGTGTGCCATCAACCATTCCGAGATACTTCTCCATCTGTTCATTGCTTACCGGCTCATTCGGAAGGAATTTCGATAAACGGGTGATATAAACAGCATCCGGCATTTTATGCGTCATGGCTCGAACTGATCAAATTTGTTGCGCAAAGATAAAATGTTTTGGTATATGCTTGGGATATAAATAATCCTGATCTCTCTTATTCCTTATTGCCTGTATCCTTCCGGAGGCTTTAATGGTCATTATAAGCCATAACACCGGCGGGGATTTCAATGTTAATATGATTTACCTTCGGGGGGATCGGACATGAATACCTGTGATTGTAAGCACAATATGGATTGTATGCTTTATTAAAGTCTATGATAATGGTTTCCCCCTCAGGAATTTTAAGGTCGATATACCTTCCTCCTCCATATGTTTCAATGCTATTGGTAAGGTCTTTGAAAGGCAGAAAAAGAAACTCCCTGAACTCCTCCATTTCTTTGGCTTTGTTGCTTTGATAAATCTCCAGCACAAGATCCGTCCCATTGAGATTGAAGTGGGCTTCGCCGTATTTTACGTATACGGGCTTGCGCGCGGTAGTGGTTTCCATCTCAAAGGGCTCAGGGTCGGGATTTAAAACAAAACGGGCTTTAAGGATATATTCCGGATCGGCGGGATAGAATTCCAGGCCTTCAAAATGGGGCAGCCCTTCTTTTGTAAGGGGGCTGGAAGCGGAGTCGGCAAATTTTTGATTTATATCCATCCTGTAAATCTCTATGCTTTCGATATAAGCCTCATCGATAGGATTGGTGCAGGAGCAGATGATAAGAATAAGGGATAAAATGAGGAATGTGGTTCTTATTTTCATATGATTATGGTTTAGGGTTGCCAACCCTATTAAGGTTGGCAACCCTACTCTATTTAACATGGGAATAATAATAAACAAGCTTTTGGATTTTGCGGTAGTTGATCTTATGGATGAGCCATATGATCGCTCCCCCAATTGGAGAAACCAGGTAGATCACGGTAAACAGGTAGGCCCGGAACATTTTCAGCCTGCCTTCCCTGGCCGGGTTTCCGGCACCTCCTTTTTTAAGAACAAATTTCGACCAGGGCTTAAACATCATAAACCCCCGTTTTTCAACAGTCATAAGCACAGGCTTGATATGGATTGCACCTTTTTCGAGCAGATCATCCTGTAAGCTTTCGAGCTTATTGTTAACGAATGCATCACGGATAATTGGCCCAAAATTTTGTGCATCCTTAATATCCCGCTCACTTATTCCGGCAACAGGGAACAAGGTACTGTATATGCCTTTTCCATATTTCTCTCCTTTCAGCATCCAATGGACAATAGTTACTACGCTAACCAGGTTGTGGTGTTTGTCAGCGAGCACAATATTTCCAACCAGCTTTCCACCGAGATCGTGAATCCTTTTCTTAACCCTTTGCTGGGCCATGATCCACATGTTACGGCAGCCGAGTATTGTGATCACAGGCTTGTCTTTCATAACCCTTGCTCCCGGAGACTGAAGAAAAGCAGTAAATGGAATGGAGGGAGATAAATACCAGACCTGGTATGCAAGAATGATCAGATCAAAATCATCATCCGGATCAAAAGCAAATGGTTCCAGCTCACAGGGGGTTTCCTGTACGGATTCCGGAAAGGCCTGATAAAACGACATCCCGGTCCAGGGAAAAGGAAAGGCCGGAGTGGGCTTCAGCTCTTCGAATGTGAAATCAAATTCTTCCTGCAAAGAGTTGCACACGGAATCAACAATGCTCTTTAGCTGGCCGGTTTGAGTATAATAAACTATGAGGGCTTTCTTTCTCCTCATTTTTTACATATTAAAATGGTATGGCTGACACCTACATCCTCTATCATTTCAACGACACGCAATCCGGCTTTTTCAACCAGGCGGTACATGTCTTCGGAATGATACATACGGCTGTTGCCATTTGCTATACAAGTAAAGTAAAGGGAAGTTGCATGCAGGCTGTATGTGGATGCATCGAAACGCTGTTTGTCCCACAGGGTTTCCATAATAAAGAGCTCTGCGTCGTCATTCATGGCATCCCTTGCGTTGCTTACCAGGCTTACAATTTCATTTTCAGAAAAGCAGTCGAGGAACTGGCTCATCCAGATCACATCATATCCTTTCGGATAAGGGATGGAGAAATCAAGCAGGTTAATGGGAGCGCCCTTGATGCGATCTTCAAATCCGTTTTCACGTATATTTTTTTCTGCATCCTTCAATTGTCCCGGCAGGTCAAGGATGCTTACCAGCACGCTTTCATTGTATTCGGCACATTTAATAGCGAATTTACCGGTATTTCCCCCAACATCCAGGATCCTCTTTGGCTTGTTCCTGAATATGACGGGCATCACCTGTGGGAATGATGTATCGGAATAATAATGGTCGAAGGCAAACCAACTTTCCCGGAATTTTTCAGGCAATTCCGCAAGTGCCTCATATACCGTCGGCCATGGCCCGAATTCTTTGTTAAGGCCGGCCGGGCTTCCTTCAGTGATGGCTTCCTGCAAATGGAAAAACCCTTTATAATTTACATCATGAGTGAAATCCAGATTTACACGTGTCAGCTGGTCCACGTTGAGGAAATACCCTGTCTTTGTCAGGTAATATTTATCATCTTTTACCATGACCATCTCCATGCTCAGCCCCGCCTCGAGGAGTACCAGGGTACCATATTCAGAAATGCCTGCATGATTGGCAATTTCTTCAAGTGTACCACCTTCTTTATTTTTTCTCAGGTAGCTAAGGATCCGGAAATCACGCAATGCTTTCGCAGCCTGGAACATGATTGGTGCAAATGCGATCTTCTGAGCGTCGCTTTTCGCCTGCAAGGCAGATTTATTATCGTCACCGTAATTTCGTGCCATTAATATGCGTTTAATTGTTAATCCGTTTCCTCTTCCCAGAACCTATGGTAATTGAACCACTGCAGGGGGTATTCCCTGATGATACGCTCCATCTGGCAAATATAATCTTTAATCATTGGGCGAAGGTCATCTTCACTGATCGACCTTTTTGATGTCGTTTCATATCGTTTTGCCTGAGTAGCAATGAAATGGTAATGCTTGCCGGTTTCTTTAACGGCAAATACAAAAGTAACGGGAGCCCCGAATCGTGCAGCAAGATAAAAAGGCCCTTCGGGGAACAATGCTTCTTTGCCAAGGAATTCGTGCCGGATGGTTTTGGAACCCTCAATATATCGGTCGGCATGAATCGCCACCAGCTCTTTATTTTCAAGTGCATTTTTGATGGCGAGCAAGTGAGAAAGGTCTTCTTTTATGGGAATCACATGGAGGTTTTTATCCGAGAGGACATCATCCATGTAATTTTTGATCTTCTGATGTTCTTCATCGAGCATCACAATGTTAAATCGTTTGTCGACCCTGTAAAGGAAATTACCGGCAATCTCCCAACTCCCGATGTGGGCACTGATCAACAGTCCGCCATCCTTCATATTTCGCAAATGCTCTTCTCCATCCCAGTGATAGGAAAAGCGTTTCCCGAGACCGGCCATCACAGCCACCTTGTCGATCAGTACCTGCCCAAGGACATAATAATTCCTGTATATACTGATGCGGGATTTCCGGTTTCCATAGCCCAGGACTTCCCTGAAGTAATACCGCATGTGCTTATTCGATGTGCGGGAGAAAAGAAAAAAGTAAAATGAAACAAACCTGAGAAGAAAGTAGGCAGGTCTGAGTCCAAGGTTTTTCAGGATGTATACGAAGATCCGGTAGCCTGTGAGTCCGCCCCGGGTTTTCCCGTCCCAGGTTGACATTTATTATTGGTTAGAAAGTTGGCGTTGATAAATAAACTCATGGAACTGTCCGAGAGTCCTTACATTGATCATATCTTCCCCCTTTAATTTAAAGCCGAATTCCTTTTCTATGATCACGACAATATCAACAAAATCAAGGCTGTCGATACCCAGGTCGCTCCATGTAGCATCGGGCTGAACAAGATCATCCTCTATTTCAAATTCCTCTACAAGAAAACCGTTAATAATGTCAACGACTTCAGTCTTATTCATAGTACTAATATTTATGCCTGTGCATTCAGAGCACAAAAGTACTAATTATTCTTAACATTTTTTGATGATAAGGGTTGAATTTGTTCCGCCAAATCCAAATGCATTCGACAGGAATACATCGAAACCCTGCTTAATAGTTTTTGGGGTGATATTCAGTTTTGCAGAGTGTTCATCAGGGTTTTCGAAGTTGATATTCGGAGCAATGAAGTCGTTATTCATCATCAGCAATGAATAGATCACCTCACTGGCACCGCCCATCCACATTTCATGGCCGGTCATTGATTTTGTTGAGCTGACATATGGTTTTGTGCTGCCAAAGACCTCATTTATAGCTTCAGCCTCTTTACCATCACCCACAGGAGTGGAGGTTGCATGGGCGTTGATATAGCCGATATCTTTTATGTCAATACCCGCATCCTGTAAAGAATTGCTTATTGCCTTTACCGGCCCTATAACATTCGGAACAGATATATGATCACCATTGGAAGAGAATCCGTAACCGATTACTTCACCAAGGATCCTGGCTCCGCGCTTAACGGCTGAATCATAGCTTTCAAGGATGATTGTTGCGGCACCTCCGCTGGGAACTAGCCCATCGCGGTCGCGATCGAAAGGCCTCGAAGCTTTTTCGGGGGCGTTATGCAGTGTCGAAAAAGCACTTAAGCCATCGAAGCTTCCCATTGATTCAGGGTTTATCTCTTGCCCTCCTCCGGTGATGATGCAGTCCTGCATCCCATGCCTGATCAGGAAATACCCAATTCCAAGGGCGTGTGAGCCACTCGCACATGCTCCGCTTACAGTGAAGTTTATCCCCCGTAATTTGAATATCACGGAAAGGTTCATGCTGATGGTTGAATTCATAGACTGGAAGATAGAACCGGATCCCAAAAGGGTAGTGTCTTTCTTTTCTCTCATCAGGTCGATGGCATCGATCACGGGTACAGATGAGCTGTCATTGCCATAAAGAATTCCGGCTTCGGTCTTTTCCAGGTAGTCCTGGTCGATCCCCGCATTTTTCAGGGCTTCGAGGGTTGCAACATATGCGTATTTGCCTTGTTCAGGCAGCCCAACCCTGGAACGCCTGTCTAAAATGCCTTTCAGGTTCGGGCTTTCAATCATTCCTGTCAGCAGGGAACGGTATCCCATATTTTTACGCTCCTCATCGAGCCCGATCCCTGACCTGCCATGATATAATGAGTCACGGACTTCATCAAGGTTTTTCCCGATAGTGGAATAAATCCCCATTCCTGTTATAACAACACGCTTCATATTTCTTGTAATATAATAATTCCTCGTGGCTTGCCGCG
>JAGLEK010000401.1 GCA_023145125.1 Bacteroidales bacterium
ACAGCTGAAAAACATGATGCTTTCATCAATCCCGTGGAAGGAGGGGGTGCCATAGAGAATTTCCAGGGCGTGCAACTGATTCAGCAGGAACCTGATGCTTCAAGCTTTCCCAGCGGGGGGATCAGGAATACCTTTGAAGCGCGTGGATATACTGCCTGGGATCCGACCAGCCCGGCATTCATAATGGATAACACACTGTGTATTCCCACAGTATTTGTCTCATATACCGGTGAAGCCCTCGACTATAAAACACCCTTGCTGAGTGCCATTGAGGCAATCGATAATGCGGCTGTTGCCGTATGCCGTTATTTCGACAAGAATGTGAAAAAAGTATACCCGACCCTGGGATGGGAGCAGGAATATTTCCTTGTCGATACCGCCCTCTATATGGCACGGCCAGACCTCTTGCTCACCGGGAGGACGGTTTTTGGGCATGCTTCAGCAAAAGACCAACAGCTCTCCGATCACTATTTCGGCAGTATTGCACAGCGGGCCCTGGAGTTTATGAAGGAATTTGAATATGAATCCCACAGGCTGGGAATACCCTTGAAAACCCGCCATAACGAGGTAGCACCCAACCAGTTTGAATGTGCTCCTGTTTATGAAGAAACCAACCTTGCCGTGGATCATAACCAGCTGCTGATGCACATAATGCAGAAAGTAGCCAGGAAACACAACCTCACCGTATTGCTGCACGAAAAACCTTATGCACGGGTCAATGGCTCAGGAAAGCATAATAACTGGTCTCTGGCGACAGATACCGGCATCAATCTGATGAGCCCGGGAAAGGATGCAAACTCAAACCTGTGCTTTATCACCTTCCTGGTGAATATATTGATGGCCCTCGATAAACATGCCGACCTCCTGAGGGCCAGCATTGCCTCTGCGGGCAATGACCTCCGCCTGGGTGCCAATGAAGCCCCTCCGGCGATCATTTCTGCTTTCATTGGCTCATATCTGTCAGGGGTGCTTGATCAGATAGAAAAAAGCAAGGTGAACGGGAAGTTTTCTACCGGTGGCCAGTCAGAGATGAATCTCAACATACCAAAGATACCTGAGATCCTGGCCGATAACACTGACAGGAACAGGACATCGCCATTTGCCTTTACCGGCAATAAGTTTGAATTCAGGGCAGTGGGTTCTGCAGATACATGCTCCAATGCCATGATGGCACTCAACCTGATCATGGCCGACCAGCTTAGAAAATTTAAGAAAGAAGTGGATGCCCTGATCAAGAAAAAGGTCTCTAAGAACGAAGCGATATACCAGGTGGTCAAAAAGTATATCAAGGCATCGAAAAAGATCCGTTTTGAAGGTAATTCGTACAGCCGGGAATGGATTGATGAGGCAGAACAAAGGGGCTTATCAAATTTACATTCAACCCCTGAAGCCCTCAAAGCCTATGTATCCGAAGCCACTGTGAAGCTTTTCGAATCTAACGGGGTCCTTACTAAACGTGAACTGGAGGCCCGCTACGATATCAAGCTGGAAAACTATGTGAAGAAGATACAGATAGAATCACGTGTGATCAGCGACCTCGCAAAGAACCACATCATCCCCATAGCGGTAAAATACCAGAACACACTTATCGAAAATGCCAAAGGGTTGAGCGAGGTTCTTGATTCAAAAACATACGTGAATCTTTCCCGGGTCCAGATTCAGACCATCAAGGAGATATCGGAGCATATCACCGCAGTAAAGACCAATGTGGATGCCATGCTTGAAGAGCGTAAGAAAGCCAACAGGCTGGACAGTTTTGAGGCTGCCGCCGATGCCTATAACAAGAAGGTAATGACTTATTTTGAGGCCATCCGCCTTCATGTGGATAAGCTCGAACTGCTCGTTGACGATGAGCTTTGGCCGTTGCCGAAGTATAGGGAGTTGTTGTTTATCAAATAGGTGCAGGGTGCAGGGTACAGGGTGCAGGGGATGGGGGACTTCTTCTACGGCAAGAAGTACTTGAAGTACTTGGAGTACTTGAAATACTTGAAGTACTTGTTGGTGCATTCTGAGGTTTCTGAGCTTCATTGAAGGTCTCAAAAATATTTACTGTGAAATAATTAACAGATAGAATAATTTTATATATTTGAAGAAAATATATAAGTTTCATCTGTTATGGTATCTCCAATGTTCAGCCACTTATTGATCCCTTTTATCATTGCTATGGTGCTGGCAATAACCATGGGGGGCAGTGGTACGGCACCTGCTTTTTCAGCTGCATACGGCGCCAATGTTATCAGGAAAAGCCTGATCCCGGGTTTGTTTGGCATCATGGTGTTTCT
>JAGLEK010000402.1 GCA_023145125.1 Bacteroidales bacterium
TACGAAGCCCGCGGACTGCATATGAGCTATCGCGAAGGCCCCTGGAAACTGACGATACCAACAAAAGCTGTCTACGGAGCAGGAGCCCTCGACCATTACCAGCTCTTTAAACTCGATGAAGATATGGGTGAACAAAAAGATGTATCCGCAGACTACCCTTTCATCATGGAACAGATGATCGAGAAAGCTAAAGGATTTGATAAGAGTGTTAAGCAGTAGGCGGCAGGCAGTTGACGGTTGACGGTTGGCGATTGACGGTTGGCGGTTGACGGTTGGCGGTTGGCGGTTGACGGTAGGCGGCCCGGCCTTTTTCCTTTTTCCCTTTTCCTTTTTCCCTATTCACTCCTAATCGCTTCCACCGGATTCATCAAAGCAGCTTTAACTGCCTGAAAACTGATGGTAGTCCACGCTATCAGGATTGAAAGCAGAAATGCATAAATAAATATATCTGCACTCAGGCGGGTCGTATATGAATAGTTTGTCAGCCATTCCTTCAGTAAGTACCACGCAACGGGGATGGCAATTATATTGGCTATGATCACCAGCCTGGCAAAATCCTTCGACATCATCATTACAATGGTTCCAACCGGTGCCCCAAAGGTTTTGCGTATGCCGATCTCCCTGGTCCGTTGTTCTGCCATGAATGAGGCCAGTCCGAGCAATCCGAGGCAACTGATGAAGATGGCCAGGAAAGCAAAGTAGGTAAAGATCTTTCCTAGGCGGTTTTCAGACTCATACAACTGCTGGTATTCTTTGTCAAGGAAATCATAATTGAACGGGAAGGCGGGATTGATCTTAGCCCATACATCTTCCACATAGGCAATGGTTTCCTTTGGATTCCCCCCGGCTATTCTGATCATCATGGTTCCGGTCTCATCTGTTGATGTAAATGCCATGATAAAAGGAGATATCTCATAGTTGAGTGGCAGAAAATGAAAATCACTCATTACACCTATAATATTCCATCGCATATCACCATTTGCCAGCCATTTGCCAATAGGATCCTTCATGTTCATCATCTGTAACATGCTCTCATTAATCACGATCCCGTCAGAAGTATCAGTTGCATAAGTCTGATCATAAAAACGCCCCTCTGTAAAATTCATGTCCAATACTTTATCATAGTCATATCCGGCATATGCAAATCCAACCAGCACATCATTATCAACATCCCTGTCCTGCCAGTCAAATCCCCCGCCATTGCTTCCCATCCAGAAAGGCAAGGTGTTGGCCCTGGTTACTGCAAGAATTGAAGGTTCCTGCATCAGCTCAGTCTTCATCACATGGTAATTATCCTTTACATTACCTTCCATTTCAATATAAATAACATTCTCCATGCTAATGCCAAGATCTTTTTCCTGCATGTAATGCTGTTGTCTGATGATCACGATGGTGGCAATGATCAGGATTACCGAAAGGGTAAACTGGAAAACTACAAGGGCCTTACGGAACAATAAAGAGCCCCTGGTTCCTGAATTTGAAATTTTCAGCACCTTGATAGGATTGAAAGATGAGAGAAAAACTGCCGGATAGATTCCTGCCAGCAATCCTGTAAAGAGCCCGACACCTATCAGGATCAATAAATTGGCAGGGTTTAGCAGGTTAAAAGTAAGTTCACTGCCGGCCAGCCTGTTGAATGCTGGCATCACCAATACCACTATTATGGCGGAAAATATGATGGCAATAAATGAGAGCAACATGGAATCGATCAGGAATTGAAAGATGATCTTTCCCCTGTTGGCTCCAACAACTTTGCGCAATCCTATTTCCCTGGCCCGCTTGGACGAGCGTGCAGTGGCAAGGTTCATAAAGTTGATGCAGGCGATCAACAGTATAAAGACTGCAATGGCAGAGAGGACATACACCTGGTCGATCAGTCCCCCACCCCTGACATCATATAAATGCATTTTATCCAATGGATGAAGCCAGAGATCGATACCGGATTCATCTTCTTCATCACCCTGGGCTTCTATATGCTTGATGATCTTGTTTTCGACAGCTTCCTCAGTGATCCCATCAGCCAGTAATATATAAGAGTAATAGGTATTCCAGCCATAGCTGTTCATATCCCGGCCGACCTCTTCCAAAAACATAAATGGAATGCAGAAATCGAATCGAAACGAGGAGTTCTTGCGGATATTTTCAACAACTGCCGTCACCTTAAAACTGTGGTCATTATTCAGGCGAAGCAGCTTTCCCATCGGGTCTTCTCCCGGAAAATACTTTTCAGCCATTTCGCGGGTAATGACGATGGAGCTGACATCATCCAGGGCTGTTTCAGGGTCTCCACTGATAAATTCAAAGTCAAATATCCTGAAAAGACCGGGATCAGCCATCCTGATATCTTCATTAAAATTCTTTTCACCATAATTAACTACCGTCCCGGGCATAAAATAGAACATGAAGCCATCTTCTATATCAGGGTATTGCTCAATGAGATCCCCTGCTATGGGACCCGGCATGCAGGTAGTAGTGAGCGGCCCGGAACTGTAATACTGGGTTTGCACAAGCCGGTACAACCGATCCGACTTTTCGTTGAAGCGATCGTAGCTCAGCTCGTGCGCCACCCAAACCATGATGAGTATTGAACATGCCATTCCGATTGCAAGTCCGGCAATATTTATAAACGAATATCCTTTGTAGCGAAGTAAACTGCGAAATGCAGTGAGCAGATAGTTTTTGATCATACTTATACCGGTTGGTATATTTAAAGACTGCTTAAAAGCAAAATCGTTACAAACTTTGCACATTTAAGTTAACGGCAGCCTTCATTCAGTTAACGGTTGACGGTTGACGGTAGGCAGTAGGCGGTAGGCGGTACACCTACGCTAAAGCTTGTGCCTCCGCTAAAGCTACGGCGACACGCGGACGGTGCACGAAGTAGGCGGTAGGTGGTTGGTGGCAATTTTATATCGACCATCGGTAAAATCACCCGCCAAAAGCTATGTCAGATGATATAATTTAGTGCTTGCCCTTTAACAACCAAAAATTTACAATTATGAGCTTCAAATTTCTCCTCATCGTTATTATGCTGATCATGGGAGCCCTGTTCGGCTTCATCAAAGAATCGTTTTCACAGAGCACTTCATTTGAAAAGCACATAATCACCGCAAACTTCGCTCAGGGCACGGAGGTGTTCGCCTGCGACATTAACCAGGACGGACACATGGACTTCCTTTCTTCCGGCAATGGTGCTGGCGGGCAGGTGGCCTGGTGGGAGAACAATGGCTATCATGAATTTATCAAACATACGGTTGATGCCGGCCTCAACCGTGCACGCTCAGTATGTGCGGCAGACCTCAATGATGATGGGGAGACAGACATTGTGGTAGCAGCCTGGGCCGGCAATTCTGTAAGGTGGTATGAGAATGATGGATTCGAGAATTGGACGATGCATTATGTCGATGATAATTTCATTGGTGCGCATACCGTCGACATAAAGGATGTTAACAACGACGGCCGCCCGGATGTGTTGTGTTCAAGCTTTGACATGAGCGCAGCCGACAGTGAGATCGCATGGTGGGAGAATATGCCCGATACCAATTGGACAAAGCATGTGATCTCAACACGCTTCAAGCAAAGCCCTTTTATTTACGGAGAAGACATCGACGGGGATGATGACCTGGACATACTGGCCTGCGGCGAACTGAATGGTGAAGTCTACTGGTGGGAAAATAACGGCAGCCAGAACTGGACTGAACATATGATCTCCGATAATTTCAGTAAAGTGCATACAGTGTTTGTAAGGGATATCGATATGGATGGCGATATGGATGTGATCGGAGCAGCATGTATGAGCAGCAAGATCGCCTGGTGGGAAAACGACGGCAGCCAGAACTTCACGTACAACTCTATGGGAACACTTGCAGGCGCTCTCTGGTTCGATGCCACAGACCTTGACAATGACGGTGACCGTGACCTTTATGGCGGCGGGCAGGGTGCTGCAAAGCTGGTATGGTGGGAAAATGACGGCAACACTAGCTTTACAAGATACAACTTCGATGATCCGTTTACGCAAACTTTCTCCGTAGTACATGCCGACTTCGATAACGACAATGACACCGACCTGGTGGCAATCGGCTATATGAGCAACGAGCTCTCATGGTTTGAAAACAAACTCGTTAACCCCAACCTTTACGACAAGCCTGAATGCGTGGTATATGATGAAATATCCGACCGTTACATCGTGGCCAATATCGGCAATGGAAGCCTTGTGGAAACCGATACCGCAAACAATGCATCTTACTGGATACATGGCTATGAGATCCTATACGGAATGTGCATTGAAAATGGCATATTATACACTTCCGATGGCGACACATTGTTTGGTTTCCACCTGGCCACTGGGAATGAAGTCCTGGCCATGAAAATCACTAATTATAACAACCTGGACGGAATGTGTACCGACGGGAACGGATTTCTTTATGTGATCGACACCTGGGGAAGGGTCCTGAAAGTAGACCTGCAAGCAGAAACCTATGAAGAGCTTGTAAGCTCCGGACTGCCCGACTGGCCACAGGATTGTGTATATGA
>JAGLEK010000403.1 GCA_023145125.1 Bacteroidales bacterium
CAAGTACTCATCTACTCAAAAACCAAACTAGCATACAAAACCGGATAAGAAGTAAAATACCCCATGGCACCCCCGCTCAGGTTTCCATACACATTGGCCGGCGGGCCGCTGAAGAGTGGTGTGTTGAAACTAACCTCATCCTGCACCTCCCAAACGAAATTTGCATATCCTTCTGTTATGCTGCAAGCCTGGAATTTGATAATATCACCGGGCCTCAGGACTTCACTTTTTTTAGATTGGTCGAGATAACCAACACCGATGCCATTGGTGAACCCGCCATCGTAAAAGCGGTCGTCGACGATCTGTTTTTTGTTAAGCGTATCGGTGAGCAGGGTGTCATTTTTATAGATGTTGAACATATACCAGTTTGCCCCCGGAAGGTCCCAGTAATAGCATTGCACAATATAATACCCTTCCTTGCCCCAGTCGGGCTGATGTTGTAGGCCAATGTACACGGTATCACCGATGGTGGGGGTGGTTGAAGTGGCAGTATATTTTGTTTTCCCATCTATTTCTTTGGCAAGTTCAATATCCAGGGTATAGATCTTTCCAACCTCGGCTTTAAAGCCTTCAGGGAGATAATATTTCCCCGGTATATCTTCCGTGAGGGGAGTAGAATTGCCTTCATTATCGATCACACGTACATCGGCATTGGTCACCGGTGGGGGAGGCTGGTTATAGAAATAGCTTGTCGACTCCGTGAGTGTGATAACATGGCTGCAGGTATCGTCGGAAGTGATCTGCCCGTCTACCACAAGCCGTGTGTAAGTGTCGTCCAGTTCTACATCGATACGCTCAGTGCAGGAAGCTGCCAACAGCCCAATGGACAGTATGAAGATCAGTTTCGAAATATATGTTGTTATTGTTTTCATATCCTGAACTAGAATTCAAAGTTAAAAGTGATGGCCGGGATGATGCCAAATAAATATGTTTTCTCGGCATAGGTCTCATATGCATTGTTGGGGCTTCCCGGCCTTGCATCTTCCTGTACAAAATTGATCGACCAGGTATTATGCCTGTTGTATGCATTA
This sequence comes from Bacteroidales bacterium, assembly GCA_023145125.1. Classification (GTDB taxonomy): domain Bacteria; phylum Bacteroidota; class Bacteroidia; order Bacteroidales; family B18-G4; genus B18-G4. Next base: position 1,032 of record JAGLEK010000403.1, read on the forward strand.
TAAAGGGCAAAGGTCCATGAGTGATGCCATTTCTTTCCCGGTTTATCTTTACCACGAAGGGTTACCGACAAATCCAGCCTGTGGTAATCCTCCATGCGATAGGCATTCCTGTCGGAATAGATTGGTAATATCACCCCGCCGATCACGGCCCTGCCGGTTGGAAAGGTTACCGGCTGTCCTGTGGAGTAAACCCAGGTAGCGGCAACTGTCCATCGTGGTGAGATATCCCAGTTGCTTACAATCGATATATCATGCGGCCTGTCGTAAGGTGCCGGGTATTTATTGCCATCGTTAATATCAGGGAATTTCCGCCAGGTGCGTGACCATGTATAACTCACCCAGCCACTGATCTTTCCATTGCCAAGAGGCAGGCCATTCAGGCGTACAAGTGCCTCTATACCATACGACCATGCTTTACCAAATCTCAGTTCCCCTTCAAGTTCCTTATTTAACAGCAACTCTGCATGATCTTTGAAGTCGATGGAATTATCCATAGTCTTGTAATATGTTTCTATGGATGTCTCGATGAGGTTATTCTTAAAATTCCTGAAATAACCAACCGCAAACTGGTTGGATACCTGGGGTTTGACATTGGGACTTGCCGGGAACCATATGTCAAGCGGAGTGCCTGCAGTGGAATTCTGGGCCACCTGAATGTATTGGTTTGTTCTTGCCCAGCTTGCTTTAACTGATGAAGTTTCATTTAAGAGGTAGTTGAGCCCGATACGGGGTTCTATGCCCCAATAGGTTTTGTATATGTTTCCTTTACCATATACTGTTGAATCGATCGCCTCGAAGTTCTCATCGAAATTATATACGGTTCCGGGCCCTATATTGGAGAATGTTGAAAACCTTAATCCGTATTTCACCGTCAGCAGGGCACCGATCTTTTGCTCATTGCTTATATAGACGGCAGATTCGATGGCATGGTTTTTCGGTACTATCCACTCATCGAATAGTGAATTATCGCCTTTTCCTCTTGCCACACCCGGGTTGAAGGTATGATGAATAGAAGAAAACCCGAACATCATAGTATTTTTTTCATTCATATAGTATGTCAGGTCTCCTTTTAATCCAAAGTCTTCAAGGTCTGATTCCCACTCGAAAGAATTTGCTTCATCATCTGAAGCGGATCCAAGTCCATAACTGTATTTACTGTATATGAATGAAAAGTTTGAGAATAATTGCTTGGAAAAAAGGTGGTTCCATCGTGCGGTGGCTGTCTGGTTGCCAAGGTTCATTCCGGCGAACTGATTTTTGAACACGTCCCTGCCAAAATATCCTGAGAGGAAAATCCTGTTGTTCTCGTTAATGATATGATTAACCTTAGCGTTGAGATCATAGAAATACAACCTGCTTTTTTGAAGGTTTTCATCTGATGCAAGTGGAAGGAAAAGATCTGCGTAGGTCCTTCTTCCCGAGACTATGAATGAAGTTCTGTCCTTCCATATCGGCCCTTCCAGGGTGAGCCTGCTGGCGATGATCCCGATGCCACCGGTACCCGAGAACTTTTTCGAGTTTCCATCCTTCATCCTCACGTCCAGCACTGACGACAGCCGTCCTCCGTACCTGGCGGGGATGTCTCCTTTGTAGAGCTTCACATCCTTGATGGCATCATTGTTAAAGACAGAGAAAAATCCGAGTAAGTGGCCGGCATTATACACGGTAGCTTCATCCAGCAATACCAGGTTCTGATCGGGCCCGCCGCCCCTGACAACAAAGCCGGATGAACCTTCAGCTACAGACTGCACACCCGGCAGCAAAAGCAATGCCTTGATGATATCAACTTCACCCATCAGTGAAGGGATCTGGTTGATCGTCTTGGAATCAAGCTTTATCACACTCATTTCAGCTTCTTTTACATTCTGATCGGGCGCATCAGCTGTGATCTCCACTTCCTGCAGCTGTTCGCCACGCGGCTGCAGCTCCACATTCAGGCTGATGTCTTCCTTGAGATCAAGCTTGTGTACAGCTGATTCATACCCGATATATGAAAACTTGAGTGTGTATTTATCCTGCTCAAGGCGGATAGAATAATAACCATATGTGTTGGTGACAGTGCCTGATTTGAGCTCTTCTATATAGATTGTAGCACCGATGAGGTCTTCTCCCGTCTCTGCATCCTTTACAAACCCGCTGATCGTCTTTTTGGTCTTATCAGGTTCATCCCCCTCTGCCCTTAGGGACGGCGGTATGGCCAGTGAAGCCATTAAGAGCAGGGATATTAGTATTCGCATTGGATATAATTTATCGCTTGTGATGCAATTATATTGAATATTTCATTAATATAGACGAAATGACACGCAGCTTATTGCCTGTTTGGCTAAAAACATGATATTTTGTCGTATATTACTTACGGAACAATATTTGATCGGTATTGTTTTTACTGATTTTATATGTTGAGCGAAAAGCATAAATTATTTTACAGCCTGTTCTTCCCAACAGTGTTCCTGCTGGTGATCTGGACTGTTGCCATTGCCGAATATTTGCTGGGAGTGCGCTTTGTGGAATATGGATTATATCCCAGGACTGCTGATGGAGCCATTGGTATTCTTACCATGCCATTGATCCATGCAGATTTCAACCACCTTTTTGCTAATTCAGTGCCGATCTTCGTGCTTGGTGCCAGTTTATTTTATTTCTATCGCAGCATTGCCCTCAGGGTTTTTATCCTGATCTACCTCTTCAGCAACATTTGGGTATGGGGTATCGGAAGGGATGCTTACCATATTGGAGCGAGCGGCCTGGTATATGGGCTGGCGGCATTCCTGTTTGTCAGTGGACTGATCAGGAAAGAGCCCAGGCTGATGGCGATATCAATGTTCGTTGCATTCTTGTATGGGAGCCTTATCTGGGGCATATTCCCCGAATTATTCCCTGAAAAGAATATTTCGTGGGAGGGACATCTTATGGGCATGCTGGCAGGTGTGATCTTTGCAATTTATTTCAGAAAAAGAGGCCCGCAGAAAAGACGGTACTCCTGGGATTTTGAAGATGAACAGGAACAGGAAGAAGATGAAGGCCCGGCATTCTGGAAGATCCCGCCGGGGTCAGGCTTTAAACCGTAAATAAGGGTATACTTATTAGCGGCCTTCTTATCAGTTTGCTAAAGGTTTCATTGTCC
>JAGLEK010000404.1 GCA_023145125.1 Bacteroidales bacterium
TCTCAGGGAGGTGTTGAAATTATCCCCTTCGCAGGATATATGTTCGGAGGCAGTGTAAAGTACTATGAAGGAAAGGTGAAGATCGACAACGGCGTGAACTACGGGGTTTCGGTTTTAGTGCCAATGCATCAGCTACTGGATATCGAGATTAACTATACCCGGATGGATAGTAAAGCTTCCTTTACAAAATATGCCGGCTATCCCCTGTTGGAAAACAAGGAAACAACCATGGCAACAAACTATATTCAAATCGGTGGTATCTCCAAGTTTTATTCTCAGAATACCAAGGTTACTCCTTTCGGGTCATTATCACTTGGAGCAACATGGTTCAGTCCTACCGACGGATCATTTCAGGATGTATGGCGCTTTTCTGCCGCCCTTGGGCTCGGTGTGAAAGTGATGTTCTCTGAACGTATAGGAATTATGCTGCGGGGCCGCCTTTTGATGCCAATGTACTTTGGAGGTGTAGGTATTTATGCCGGTACGGGTGGTTCCGGGGTTAGTGTGAATTCTGTTGTAGCACCACTTCAGGGTGACTTCAATGGTGGCCTGATCATAAAGATTGGCGGAAACTAATTTTCCTTACTTAAAATTAAGTTTTATTCCGGTATTCTTAGGATCCTGGGTGCTCATAATAATTTCTGTCTTGTATTCCTGCGGCACATTGTCCCAGCAGCTGTATAACTTACCATCTACATAATATTGGTCGGGCTTATTGGATTTTTTTACCAGCGACTGATCTGAATTTATACAATATGCACACTCTGGCGGAGCAATGCCGGCGGCATTCCCGTCAAGGATGAGTTCCATCTGTCCGTCTCCGTCTATGTCGGCCCGGACCCAGTTCAGTTCCAGGATCTTGTTGTATGTGCCATCAGCGATCATCTTATGGATCTCCCTGTTGAACTTAGATATAATGCTATCAGCATCTTCAATATCCTTGCTAATGACAAAGTGCAGGGATTTAGACAGGATGGGGGCGTGTCCGAACTCAAGGTGTTCAGAAACATCATTGACCTGGTATTTCAGTAAATACTGGATCAAAAGGGCATCCACCAGCATATAATCGATATGACCTGAAAACAGGCGTTCAAGGTTTTGTTGGTCATTTTTGCCCGTTACCAATGAAACCTGGTCGGAGTTGATATCAATTCCATAGGCATAATCCTCTATGATCCCAATGCGTTTGCCATCGAAGTCAGCAAATGAAATGGAACTTACATCACTTCCTTTTTGTCCGACAAGCACCAATTGATTCTGCAGGTATGGCTCGGAGAAAAGATATTTTTTTTCACGATCCTCATTTAACCAGAGGGCAGCGCTTCCATCGTACTTCCCGGCATCAATGCCTGTGATGATATCATTTAATTCAAGTATTTCAAAGTCAGCCTTGACACCTGTCCTGGCCAGGGCTTCTCTCACCAGGTCGAGGGCAAAGGCCTTCTCTCCTTCCACATTGGTGAATGGCGGCCAGATGTCGGATGCCAGCTTAAGCTCACTTGTTTGTGAAAAGG
>JAGLEK010000405.1 GCA_023145125.1 Bacteroidales bacterium
AATATTATCGACAAACCAGGCAATGATGTTTGCGGAATTTTCGCCTTCGGCGACAAATGCTATCCTGATGCACCAACCCTTTACCCACTCAGTAATATTGAGTTTATGGGAAATCCATGGTGTAGCGCCATCAGCATTTGAGAGTTCGTAGATGGTTTGCCATCCAATACTATCCTGGATTTCAATTTTTAGGAACTCGGTCCCTGTAGGATACAGGGTGTGAAGTTTGCTGTCAAACTCAAGATAGAAATCCCCATCGATATAGGGATCAAATGTCCCGGGATGATGGCGGCAATCTAACCAATATGATGTTATTCCTTGCCTGTAATTGGTATCATTCCATGTGCTTATATATTCTGCCGTTGGTAAAGGATTACCATATTGCCCATTAACAATCCAATTCGTATTATGCACCCATAGGTTTGGATCAAAAGATCCTGTATTCCAGTCTTCAATAAATGACAGGATGATAGCTCCGAATCCGTAAAATGTTACAGGGCCTGCATATTCCGATTCAGCTACTTCCCCCGGGTAGCCGCAAGGAGATAAATCATACAATGCGGATACGGAATAATCGTGAGCAGTTGGATAGCTTAGATAATCATAATAATAGCTTGTATCATCTCCTGTAAAGGGGATAGAATCAAGCAATTCTCCATCTTTTATAAGGAAATATGCTATAAGGTTTTGAGGAATGGCAGAATCTGTTTTATTATCTGTGACTTCTGATAATGGGACCTCCCACCACAACATGACTGTATTATCAAAGGTTAAGCCATCAAGATTCCTCGGAGGCGGAAAAGTATCACAGGCAATACTGTCAGCCTTGAAGGGACCTTCAATATTCTGACAAATCGTATTTCCTGACAGAAAAACGAACAAAATAATAATTACAAGGAGCTTAGGCCAGCATCTGCACTCCATTTTATTGGCTTTATATATAATCAAGACAAATATTTGCAATAAAAGGTTGCAAAGCATGAATGATGATATTCTAATGATTAATGACCCGCCTCCGCTAAAGCTACGGCCGGGCAAGTTATTGGAGATTGGTAATGAAGAAATGGGAACCGGGAATCAGGAATTAACTTCAAGTACTGCAAGTACTTCAGGCACTCCAAGTACTTAAAGTACTTTCAAATAAACTCAAAGTATTTGCCGAAACACATCATGAATAACATCCCCGTATTTATCACCGAATGTAAGAACGCACCAGGCCTGTAATAGGAGGATCTCGTCTTTCTTCAGCCATTTGGCCGACTTCTTCAGCTCTTTCCCGAAGAGCTCTCTGCTGAAGCTTACTTTTCTGAGGATCAGTTTGGTATATTCAAGCATGGAAGAACGATTTTATTTAACTCTTAGAGAACGATTGCAAAGGATGGTTTAGTGTGCATGCCGCCCCGGACTTATTCACAAAAATTGTTAAAAGAACAGGCTCCAGATACC
>JAGLEK010000406.1 GCA_023145125.1 Bacteroidales bacterium
GTTTTCAGGGGTGCAGTCCGGGAAAACTGGTAGGCCAGTGTGGCAATGGTCTTATCAGGAAAAGCCGCAGCAACATCATTAACCAGGCGGATGATCGGGCCTGCCGGACTGCCTTCTTCCTGAATGATGGCTTCACATTTATCGCAGCGGCAATAGGTGAAATTATCATTTTGCGATACCGACCAGATGTCGTATTCAGGATATTTTTCCATTTCCAGGGCAAGCCTTTCAATGATCAGTTTCTTAACATCCGGGTTCGACGGGCATGGTTGATCGAAGCTGTATTTATTTCCCAGCCAGGCATAATATTCCGGATGATCGTTAAAAAATTCATCTTTCGGTACCAGCCTGTGAAATGTGTGTACATAGTATCCGGGTGGTGAAACTTCCGGGATGGTAGTGATCCTTAACCAATCAACAAATTCAGGGTCTGCAGTCATTTTTCCATTGATAATGCGAAGGCTGTTTGCCGGGGAATCATAGAAATCAATTTGGTCAAGGCTCAGTTCATCATATTTCGGTATGTACATTTCATCAGGGCTGAACATCCTGCATCCCCAGCGCTCCAGCAATTCTATGACTCCGTAGATTGTACCTTTATCACCACCACCGGCAATAAATAATTTGTCATCCAATGACTTGATTACAAAACCATCCGGGGCAAATTCTTCTTTCGAAAAATCAAAGCGGTTAGTATTTCCGATACAAATTTCGTAATCGCCGGGGGCAGATGAATCTTGCAGGACAGGGATATATGCCCCGCACATTTGCCCAATGTATTTCGACAGGTAAGAGGCCGCTGTGGAATCGGATTTGCCCGCATTCTGAGGAATAGTGATAGTATAATTGCTGTTTCCATCATTAGCTATGTTAATACTTTGCTGGCAGGATGTGATCAGGACTGATATCAACAGAAAGAGAAAGGCTGTATTTTTCATAAGGAAAAGGGGTTGTTTTTCAGCACTTAAATGTAAGAATAATTCTTTTGGACTTTTGGGCATAGAAAAAGTGGGAGAATTGCACGATTACGCGATTGGCTTCGCCGAGCTCCGCTTCGCTCCGGTTGCACGATGTATATGATTGATCGAAATCAACTGATGCTATAAATTGGTGTTGGATAAATAATTAGCTTTGTTACCATAAAATCCTCCCACCATGAAAGACCATAAACTGGCAGCAATTGTTTTTACCGATATAGTTGGGTATACCAGAAGAATGGAGGCTGATGAAGAGGGCACTATGAAGCTCCTTGCCACGCAAAGGGAGATAATATTCCCCATGGTAAAAGAATTTGGAGGAGAAGTGATTAAAGAAATTGGTGACGGGCTGCTGATGATGTTCACCTCCGCTAACAGGGCTGTGCGCTTTACCATGGCCGTGCAGGAGAAGTTGAAAGATGACGAACTTACCATCAGGGCAGGAATACATATTGGCGATGTTGTTTTTGAAGAAGGGGATGTATTTGGCTCTGCTGTTAATATTGCTGCCAGGATAGAACCACTGGCACCTGCCGGAGGGATCTGCATATCGGAAGATGTCAGGAGCCAGATCAGGAACCAGAATGATATCATCACCACCTCCATCGGGAAGAAAGAATTAAAAGGTGTTGATCAGGCTGTTGAGATCTATCAGGTAATCTCAGAGGAACTGGAGCAATCGCAAAAAAGAGCCCCATTTTTTAAAGATCTGTGGCAAAGACGGGTTATTCAGATTACAGTGATATACCTGTTTGTATCATACCTGCTCAGCTTAGGGATTGAATTCATGGTGAAAGAGTATATGCTTTCGCCTCACCTGACAAACCTTATCTGGTACATCTTGCTGTCGCTCATTCCCAGCATCATACTGGTGTCATACTTTCACGGAAAGAAAGGTGTGAGCAAATGGACTAAAGTTGAAATTATCGGCCTTCCCTTAAATATTATTGTTGCTGTATTGGTGCTGGTCTTTGTTTTTAAGGGGAAAGACCTGGGTGCCATAACTACCAAAGTTACAGTTCAAAATGAGGATGGTGAAAAAGTTGAAAAGCTGGTCTTGAAAAATGAATTCAGGAAAAAGATACTCATTTTTAATGTGGTGAATATATCAGGTGACACGGCACTGGATTATTTGCAATACGGTATCCCTGCCATGACGGAATACGATCTGTCACAAGACCTGCTTCTTACACCGGAAAACATTATGGACCTGAGCGGGTTTTATTCTAAATTAATTGAATCCGGTTATGAAGGTGCTGTCGGGCTTCCATTAACCCTGATGAAAAGTTATGCTGAAGAACGGCACATGAATTACTTCATGTTTGGTGATCTGAATATAGAAAATGATGAGTACACATTGGATGTCAAAGTATATAATACGAAATTAACCCGATTGATTTCCTCAATTTCATTACAGGGTAAGAACATTTTTGATCTTGTCGATCAATTATCAATAAAGATCAAACTGTCGATGGGATTGCCGGAATCCCATATTACTGAAACGATCGATCTTCCCATATCTGCAATATTTACTTCATCTCAGGCGGCTCTGCAGTCCTTCTCTCTTTCTTTAGTAGAAAGATCCGAGAATAACTGGACCGAGAATGCACGCCTCTTGAATTTAGCCATTCAGGAAGATGAGCACTTCACATTAGCTTACCTGAGCCTTTCACTCACCTATTTAAACATAGGTGACATTGAAGGTTCCAGGAATGCTATGCAAAAGGCCAGGGAGCTTAAACATAATTTGCCGGAGCGGCTGCAGTTCATTCTTAAATATGTTTATTACCTGCTTGGACAGCAGCCCGAAAAGGCTATGGCATTGGTAAAAATGTGGGTTGAGTTATATCCCGATGACATCACAGCACATTCTATCCTGGCACAACGCTATGCTGTTAGCAATATGTTTCCTGAAGCAATTCAGGAATATAAGGAGATTCTCCGCCTGGATCCTGAACAATACCAGTTTTTAAGCACACTAGGTGATCATTACCTTCAGATAGGCAACTTCGATTCATCATTGGTATACTATCAGGAATATGCCCGGCTTGCTCCACAAGCACAATCATATCGTAAACTGGGTGATTATTTCGATGTTATCGGTGACACGGAGAAAGCAAGGGAAAATTATGAAAAGGCATTATTTCTGGATGATATGACCTATGAAGTGCCAATAAAGGTGGACCTGGCAAACATTCTGCTTAAAACCGGAAATTTTGATCAGGCGTATGAACAGTACCTGGAGGTATTCAGTATTGCAAGATCGGCCCGGGACAGTGTAAGCGTATTGAATGCATTTCAGAGGTATTATCTTATGAAAGGCCAGGTGGGAAAATCCCTGGAAACATTTGAGCGTAAACTCGTTAAATTAGAATCCTTACTATCCCCCAAGGATCTTATGGTGTATCGGATACTGAATCTGGAGCCCTATGTCAATGCCGGTGAGCTGGACAGAGCATTCGAGACCCTCGAAGAAATACAAGCCAAACTGGAACCACCCCTTGATAATTTAGTCCCTTTTGGTTATATGTACATTTATGCAGAAACCGGAGAAACTGAGAAAGCACTGGAAGCTATTTCCGGTGCTGAAGATCTGATCAGGGGGTTTGGTGAAGAAGTCTTAATGGCAAACGTCTATTATACGCAGGGCAGGATAAATGAGTCGATGGGTGAGTATCAAAAAGCCATTGAAAATTACAACAAATACGCTGAAATTGAAGGCATATCCCATTTCATACATAGTTTCATTTCAAGGTGCTATCGTCATTTAGGGGATTTTCAGCAAGCTGAAGAAGAAATAGAAATAAGCCTCAAATACCGCCCCTTCGACCCCGTCACAAATTATGAAGCAGCCCTGCTATATCTAGAAACAGGAGAAGAAGAAAAAGGACTGGAACACCTCGAAAGGGCCGTAGATATCTGGAAGGATGCTGACAGTGATTACGAAAAAGCTTCTATTGCAAAAGAAAAGCTGAGTTCCTTAAAATAAGATTGTACGTAGTGCAGAAGATTTCGCAGCTTATTAAAACGATTTACCGGTAAAATTATGAACTCCGCCTTCATCATTCAGTTGATCATTAGTTTTATTGTAGGGGG
>JAGLEK010000407.1 GCA_023145125.1 Bacteroidales bacterium
GGATGTATGCCTTTTATGGTTTTCAGAAGTGCCATGATATTTTCCTCTTTTATTATTTATGGTTCATCAGCATGGATTTGCCATCGATGGCATCCCTGGGATAGTCAATGGAATAGTGCAATCCGCGGCTTTCTTTCCTTTGGGTTGCCATCTTAATGATCAGGTAGGCTACGTTGATCATGTTCCTCAACTCACAGATGTTCGATGTAAGTATCGACCTTTCATAGAGCTCTTCTGTTTCCCGGTAAATGACCTCCAGCCTGTCGAGGGCCCTTTTAAGCCTGAGGTCGGAGCGGACAATACCAACATAACTGCTCATGAGTGCACGCAGTTCCTTAAGCGATTGAGTGATGAGGATCATCTCCTCATTAAGCACAGTGCCTGCTGCATCCCAGTCAGGGACTTCTTCGCAAATATCAATGCTTGTTACCGCCTCAATGGCATTTATACTGGCACGGTGTGAAAATACAGCGGATTCCAGTAGTGAGTTAGATGCCAGTCTGTTAGCACCATGTAATCCGGTAGAAGCACATTCCCCTGAGGCATATAAGTTCTGGATGGAACTCCTGGCATATTCATCTACTTTGATACCACCACAGATATAATGCGCTGAGGGAACAACCGGGATCGTATCCCGTGTGATATCGATATTAATGCTAAGGCATTTGGCATAGATGCGAGGGAAATTTTTGATCAGTTCATTCTGGTTGAGATGCCTGGCATCAAGGCACACATAGTCATCCCCGGAAAGCTTCATCTCGTTGTCGATGGCCCGGGCTACAATGTCCCTGGGTGCCAGTGAGCCCCGCTTATCATATTTTTGCATGAATTCCCGGCCCTTGAGGGTCTTCAACACTGCTCCATATCCTCGCAGTGCTTCCGTGATCAGGAATGAAGGCTTTTCAGTGGGGTGATAAAGTGCTGTTGGATGGAATTGAATAAATTCCATATTCTCCACTATCGCCTTCGCCCGGTATGCCATGGCAATGCCATCACCGGTTGCAACAGAGGGGTTGGTGGTATTGCTGTAAATGTTACCTGTACCTCCGGTTGCAAGCATGGTGGTCCTGGCCAGTATAGTCCATACCTCCGGCTTCCTGAGGTCCATGGAATAAACTCCGTAACAACGAATATCTTTATTTTTTCTGGTCTTATCTATACCAAGGTGGTGCTGGGTGATCAGGTCTATGGCAAAATGGTTCTCGAGGACTTCAATATTCGGGTGTTCCTCTATCTTGCTTAAGAGTGCCCGCTCGATCTCAAGGCCGGTGCTGTCTTTGTGGTGAAAAACACGGCGCTCTGAATGGCCACCTTCCCGGGCCAGGTCATAATCGCCGGAATCATTTTTATCGAATTGTGCCCCCCAATCGATCAGCTCGCGTATACGTGCTGTGGATTCTTTTATAGTTATCTCAACAATGTCTTTGTTATTCAGTCCGTCACCGGCGATGATAGTGTCGATAATGTGTTTTTCGTAAGTGTCGGGGGTGTACATCACAGCAGCGATGCCGCCCTGGGCATATTTGGTTGCCGTTTCCTCGGCACGTGATTTGGTAAGTATGCAAACTTTCCCGTGATCGGCAACTTTCAGTGCATAGATAAGGCCGGCGATGCCGGAACCAATGATCAGAAAATCTGTTTCTTTTCGCATGACTGATCTTTATAGCTGCAAGAGTGTTTTAACAGGATCACCACCACCAAGAAGCATCTTTGTGGGGTCTTCCAGCATTTCTTTTACTTTCACGAGGAAGCCAACCGATTCACTGCCATCGATGATACGGTGGTCATACGACACGGCGACATACATAACAGGATGTATTTCTACCTTTCCGTTCACTGCGATTGGCCGTTCCACAATATTGTGCATCCCCAGGATGGCACTTTGCGGAGGGTTGATGATTGGGGTGGAAAGCATGGACCCGAATACCCCGCCATTGGTAATGGTAAAGGTACCGCCCCTCATATCGTCGAGGCTGAGTTTCCCATCCCTGGCCTTAACAGCCAGTTCCTTGATCTTAAGCTCGATGCCGGCAAGGCTCATCTGCTCCGCATTACGCAATACAGGCACCATCAGTCCTTTGGGTGTGCTCACGGCAATGCCGATATCAGCATAGTCGTGCGTCACTATCTCATTCCCGTCAAGTTGGGCATTTGCTTTGGGAAAATGTTGTAAGCCTATGGTCACTGCTTTGGTGAAGAACGACATGAAACCCAGTCCAACCCCAAATTTTTCCTTGAAAATCTCCTTGTATTTCTTACGTATCTCTATGATGGGAGTCATATTCACCTCGTTGAAGGTGGTGAGCATGGCTGTTTCATTTTT
>JAGLEK010000408.1 GCA_023145125.1 Bacteroidales bacterium
GACCCCGTAGCATTGAAAGAGGCAAAAAGGCTGCTGGGTGACAGCGTAGAACTGCTTGATGACCAGTATGACATTTTGCAGGATGCTGATTGCCTGCTTCTGGTCACGGAGTGGAAGGAATTCAGGGTGCCTGATCTCAAAAAGATAAAAACCATGATGAAAAACCCTGCTATATTTGACGGAAGGAACATCTACGACAAAGATGAGCTGACAGACGCAGGATTTTCATACTTCGCCATCGGCAAATAGTACAAAATACTCTCTCAATGAAGAAAAAGAAAATACTTGTTACCGGAGGCGCAGGATTCCTGGGGTCACACCTCTGCGAAAGGCTTCTCAATGATGGCCATGAGGTCATCTGTCTCGATAATTTCTTCACGGGAAGCAAAAAAAATATCCTGCACCTGATGGACAACCCCTTCTTCGAGGTCATCAGGCATGATATCACAATGCCTTTCTTCATTGAAGTGGACGAGATCTACAACCTGGCATGTCCGGCCTCCCCTATCCATTACCAGTTCAATCCCATCAAAACGATCAAAACATCAGTATCCGGAAGCATAAATATGCTTGGACTGGCAAAAAGGATCAAGGCAAAGATATTGCAGGCTTCCACCAGCGAAGTATATGGTGACCCGCAGGTTCATCCACAAACCGAGGATTACTGGGGGCATGTAAACCCGATCGGGTCGAGAGCATGCTACGATGAAGGCAAAAGGTGCGCAGAAGCCCTTTTTGTAAACTACAAGAAACAGAACAATGTCAGGATCAAGATAGCCAGGATCTTCAACACTTACGGCCCCAGGATGGACCCGGAGGATGGCAGGGTTGTATCCAACTTTATCATGCAGGCCCTCAAAGGCGAAGATATCACCATCTATGGCACCGGCGAGCAAAGCAGGAGTTTCTGCTATGTAGACGACATGATAGAAGGACTGATACGTTTGATGAATACCGATGATAGTTTCACGGGGCCGGTTAACCTGGGGAACCCCAATGAAATGACTATGCTGGACCTGGCATCTCTGGTGAAAGACCTCTCGGGTTCAGGATCAGGGATATCATATAATGAGCTTCCCGAGGATGACCCCATGCAGCGTCAACCTGATATCAGCCTGGCAAAAAAGACACTCAGTTGGGAGCCGTCAACCATTTTACGGGAAGGCTTAAAAAGAACAATCGATTATTTCAAAAACCTGCAGGAGGAAGTCTAAGGAATGAAAGTACTGGTGACAGGAGCAAACGGACAACTGGGCTTGAGCCTTCAAGCGGGAAGCAATGCATATCCCGGCTATGAATTTCTGTTTACAGATATTGAGGACCTTGATATAACAAGTTATGATGCCGTTGAGAAACTGGTGCTCTCTTTTAATCCTGAGGTTCTGATCAATTGCGCTTCCTATAATGCTGTCGATAAGGCGGAGGACGAACCCTTGCCGGCCCTCAACATCAATGGGAAGGCAGTTCAGAAGCTGGCAGGGCTGGCCCGTAAGCATAGCTTCGGGCTGATCCATATCTCCACCGATTATATTTTTGACGGCAAGAAAGGCACCCCCTATACAGAACTTGACGAACCGCATCCACAATCAAAGTATGCCCATTCCAAGTTCATTGGTGAACAGGCCATCCATACCGCCCGCCCGAATGCCGCCATCATCAGGACCTCCTGGCTTTACTCCGAATATGCCCACAATTTCGTAAAAACCATTCGGAAGCTTGCCATGGAAAGGGATGAACTAAGGGTGGTCAGCGACCAGCAGGGAACACCTACATATGCCGGCGACCTGGCCAATGCCATTTTTGTTGTCCTGGATAAAGTAAATAATTTCAATGGGGTGAGGACATATAACTATTCAAACGAAGGCCTCACCAGCTGGGCCGGGTTCGCTGCTGCCATCATCGAATACTCGGGGCTTGATTGTAAGGTCATCCCTGTCACTACTGAGGAATATGGGGCTTCGATGGCCGCAAGGCCGGCATTCAGCCTGCTCGACAAAAGCAAGATCAAAAAGGAATTCAACATAGACATCCCCGAATGGCAGGAGTCTTTAAAGAAATGCATTAAAGAACTAAAAAAAGAAGAATAGAATGAGCGATATCAACGAAAAGGTAATGAAGAATGCCAATGCCTGGCTGAACGGGAACATTGATGCAGAAAGCAAAGAAGCTATCAGGAACATGATGGAGAAAAACCCCCTGGAATTGACTGAATCATTTTATCGCGACCTGGAGTTTGGCACCGGTGGATTGCGCGGTATCATGGGGGTTGGCACTAACAGGATGAACAAGTATACCGTGGGCATGGCAACCCAGGGACTCGCCAATTACCTGAAGAAAGTATACGGAGACAAGGAGCAGATCAAAGCCGCCATCGCATTTGACTCCAGGAACAACAGCCCTGAATTCGCGCGTATTACGGCGGAAGTCTTCTCGGCCAATGACATCAAGGTTTACCTTTTCGATGCATTACGGCCTACACCTGAATTATCTTTCGCTATCAGGCATTACGGATGCCAGAGCGGCGTGGTGGTCACCGCATCCCATAATCCGAAAGAATACAATGGATATAAAGCATACTGGAACGACGGTGCCCAGCTCATCCCTCCCCACGATAAGAATGTGATAGATGAAGTAAGGAAGATCACTTCCTTTGACGATGTGAAGTTTGAAGGCAGGGAAGAACTCATTCAGATCATTGGCGAGGAAACGGATATCCTGTACCTTGATCTGCTTAAGAAATTATCTCTCAGTCCTGAGATCATCAGGCAGCACCACGATATCCCCATCGTGTATACACCGCTGCACGGCACCGGTGCCATCATGGTGCCATGGTGCCTCAAGAACTTTGGTTTCACCAACATCAGACTGGTGGAAGAACAGGCCACACCTGACGGAAACTTTCCAACATTGAAATCACCGAACCCTGAAGAATCTTCTGCCCTTGAAATGGCCATAAAAAAAGCAGAGGCAGAGGGTGCCTCACTGGTGATGGCAACCGATCCTGATGCCGACCGTGTTGGTATCGCTGTAAAGGATAACCATGGCAAATTCATCCTGCTGAACGGCAACCAGACTGCTGCGGTATTGTTGTACTACATCTTCCGCAAGTGGAAGGAAAATGGGAAGATCACTGGCAAGGAATATATGATCAAGACCATCGTAACCACTGAATTGCTCATCGACCTGGCAGACAAGTACGGCATTGAAACATATGATGTACTGACAGGCTTCAAATGGATAGCCGACATCATTAGAAAAAATGAAGACAGCAAGACCTTTATTGCCGGAGGTGAAGAAAGCTACGGATATATGATAGGGCAATTTGTCAGGGACAAGGACGCAGTCAGCTCCTGTGCCATGATCGCCGAAGCAGCTGCCTGGGCTGCCTCACAGGGAAAAACTATTTTCGATATCCTGCTTGACATTTACCTTGAATTTGGTTTTTATTACGAGGGCCTCATCGCAGTGGTAAAGAAAGGCATATCCGGCGCTGAAGAGATCAGCAAGATCATGGAAGGCTTCAGGAACAGCCCTCCTGCCATGATCAACAACAGCAGGGTAGTCATGATCAAAGACTATGACTCATCCATTGCAAAAGATATTCTGAATGGCACTGAAACGAAGATCTGCCTCCCGAGATCCAACGTACTGCAATTCTTCCTCGAGGATGGCAGCAAGATCAGCATGCGGCCATCAGGTACAGAGCCAAAGATAAAGTTCTACTTTGGCGTAAAAGCAGAACTGAATGATATTAAAGATTATGAAAATGTCCGATCCGAACTTGAGAAAAGGATAGAACGGATCGTTGACGGACTGAAATTATAATTGGCCTACTGCCTGATCAATTTGGTAGTGATCACAGAGCTTCCACTCTTAAGTCTTAGAAAATAAATGCCTGCCGGGATATTATCCAGTGCAGTCACACGGATACTGTTCATCCCCTGCGAGATAAGATAGTCATTTTCAAACACCGTCCTTCCTGTCATATCAACTATTATCATTCGTGCTCCGGCATTCACCTCCGAGCTGACATTCAACACAAAGTTGGAAGTAAATGGATTGGGAAATAATTTCACCCGGGTGAACACTATCTCATCATCGTTTTCAATTACTGTAAGAATATTATGCGCCGCCATAAAATCAGGAATGCCATATCCAATAGTGCTATCAGGGTTTTCTGCCCGGGATCCACTGGCCTGGACAGCATTGATGAGATCCATATTGCTCATGTCGGTGTTGGCCTGCCACAGGCATGCCATCATCCCGGCAGTGATGGGGGATGAAAAAGAAGTTCCATTCCCGTAGATGAAAGTCCCATCAGGCCTGGCAACATATGCACCTTCGCCCTGGGCGGATACATTTGGTTTTATCCGGCCGTCGTAGGTTGGCCCGTGACTGGTGAAACTGGCCGGTACGCCCTGTGAATTAACCGCACCTATGGTAAATACGCTGTCGCCATCAGCAGGAGCCGTGATATAATACCATGCTGAACTTCCGGAGTTTCCGGCACTGTTTACAACAATCATCCCCCTGCTGGCTGCAATGTCCGCCCCGATAGTGATAGGGGTAGTATTGCCATCCATATCCTCATAAGTATGATTTTGCGAAGGATCATCAGGAAAATCGCTGTATCCGAGGGATGTGTTCAGTACATCTGCACCAAGGCTGTCGGCGTACTCAGCACCCGACACCCAGTTATACTCTTCTATTATAAGCTCAGAGGAACCATCTTCTGTACGTAGCAGGTAGTAATAAGCATCCGGAGCCGTTCCCACTATCTCACCGGGATAATTCCCTCCCATAGTAGAAAGGACCATGGTGCCATGAAAATGCTTGTTGAAAGTAATTTCACCCCCATCGACAAAATCACGTGTACCCAGTATCTGGCCGTTGTCCCATAGTGAGTCGAACACAGGCAGTTCATCTGTATTGGTAAATCCGGCATCAAGAACACCTATAATGATTCCCTTTCCTGT
>JAGLEK010000409.1 GCA_023145125.1 Bacteroidales bacterium
CTGCCTACTGGTTGCTGGTGGCTGGCCACTTTTTCCCTATTCCTTTTTCCTTTTTCCCTTTTCCATATTCCCTATGCATTAATCTATTCTCTACATTTGCCCCATGCAACCCCCGGCCTCCAATCAAAAACCGTCTTCCGGATTTCAAACGGGCAATGTGGTGCTGGTCTCGCTGGCTCACCTGGTGCACGATATTTATTCTTCTTTCTTTGCCCCTATACTGCCTTTGCTGATAGAAAAGCTCAGCCTTAATTATACCATGGTCGGCTTGTTGTCGCTCGTGCAGCGACTGCCATCATTGCTTAACCCTTTCATTGGTTTAATGGCTGATCGTATTGCACTACGTTATCTTGTTATCATTACGCCTGCCGTAACAGCTGTCGCTATGAGTTTGCTGGGGCTTGCACCGAATGTTGTCGTGCTGGGCATTTTACTGTTTGTAACGGGCTTCAGTTCCATGCTCTTTCATGTCCCCTCGCCGGTTATGATAAAAAAACTATCGGGAGACAAAGTTGGCAAGGGCATGAGCTTTTATATGTTTGGCGGGGAGATGGCGCGAACACTCGGGCCCTTGATCATTGTAGGTGCGGTTACAGTGTGGGGATTGGAAGGCACCTGGAAGCTGATTCCTTTCGGCCTGCTGGCTACTTTCATCCTGTTCCTAAAGTTCAGACATGTACGTGTCTCTGATGATTTTCAACAAAGAAATAAGGATGCCGGCGTATGGAAAAGCCTATACACATTAGCCCCATTCTTTCTGATCATAACAGGGATCACCTTTTTCAGGGCGGTCACCAAAGTGGCCCTGACTACCTTTCTGCCCACCTACATGAATATTGACCTGGGTACCAGTCTCTGGATAAGTGGTGGCGCCCTGGCAGTCCTCGAACTCGCAGGAGCCGGGGGAGCCCTTCTCTCGGGCACAATCTCTGACAGGATCGGCCAAAAGAATACTTTGCTTGCCCTTGCGATATCCTCACCTGTCCTGATGCTGCTCTTTGTCCACCTGGATAATGCATGGTCTTTTCCAATCCTGGTACTTATGGGCATCTCACTGTTCGGGAGTACCCCTGTTCTACTGGCAATGATACTGGACAGGGCTAACGACCGCCCTGCATTCTTTAACAGCATCTTTATGCTTATCAGCTTTTTCGTGAGTGCCATACTGGTCCTTGGCATCGGTGCGGTAGCTGATGCCGTTGGACTCCGGCTTACCTACGAGATCTGTGGCTGGCTTGCCTTCGGTGCCATCCCTTTTGTCCTTGCCCTCAAATAATCTTAACTTCGCTTCGTGAACTGGTCCTCCTACATAAAAGGTTTCACGGCCTACCTCCGGCTTGAAAAATCGCTTTCAGCCAATTCGATAGAAGCTTATCTTAATGATGTAAGCAAGTTCTCGGCTTTCGAATCAACAAGCCTGAACAGATCATCACCTGCAGACATAACTATCGACGACCTGCAGCTATTCATTAAAGAAATAAACGAACTCGGGTTAAGTGCACGCACACAGGCACGTATCATCTCAGGGCTGAAGGCATTTTTTAAATACCTTTCGCTCGAAGGCCTCGTAAAGGATGACCCGGCCAGCCTGCTCGAAGGGCCCCGGCCCGGGAGGAAGCTTCCTGACACCCTTTCAATAACTGAAATTGAGAGTATCATAAAAGCCATCGACATGAGCAAGGCGGAAGGGGAACGCAATAAAGCCATCATTGAAACACTGTACGGGTGCGGGCTCCGGGTTTCCGAGCTGATCAACCTTAAGATCACGGATATCTTTTTCCGCGAAATGTTCGTGAAAGTCATTGGCAAAGGAAACAAAGAGCGCTTTGTACCAATTGGCAACACGGCCATCAGGCATATCAACCTTTATCTCGACAACTCGAGAATGCATGTTCAGCCAAAGAAAAGAGATGAAGACATCCTGTTCCTTAATCGCAGAGGGGGCAGGCTCAGCCGCACCATGATCCTTCTGATCGTTAAAGACCTGGGAGAAAAAGCCGGCATCAGGAAAAGCATCAGCCCTCACACCTTCCGGCATTCTTTTGCCACACACCTCGTGGAAGGCGGTGCCGACCTGCGTGCAGTACAGGAAATGCTTGGCCATGAGTCGATAATCACTACAGAAATATATACACACCTCGACAGGGAGTATTTGAAGAGTACGATTCAGCTTTACCACCCGAGGGCGTAGGAAGTATCGAGTGCCGAGTGCCGAGTGCCGTGTGCCGAGTGCCTAACTAGTCCTATAAATGGTACATGTAGAATGGACAATGCCGAATGCCTAAAACTCCTCAATCTCTCCCTGATCATTAACCAGTACGCCCCAATTCACGGCCACGAGGCCTCCCTCATGAAAGAAAAAGTCGATAAGAGCATCATCGTATGAGATGCGGCGTTCTCCGCTTTTATCCTCTTCGGTCTCAGCAATTTCAAAACCCTCTTTTTCCATCAGGGCAGTGATCTCCTTTTCATTGAGGTCAAAAACTTTTTGTCCGAACAAAGTAGATTCCGGAATATCGGTCTCAAAACATGAAAGTACCGATTTCTCAATGCCCTCAAAAAATACTGAAACACCTGTTTCCCAATAATTAAGTATGGTTGTATTGAATTCATCGTCATCCTCGATGCTTTCGATCTCTTCAGGCTCTCCCAGTATTGTGATCGCCTGTTTCATGGTTACACCAAATTTCAGTTCCCCGAAGCCGTCTTTGGGCTTGATCTCCGGAATTAGCTTTTTCATTTTTTTAAAAATTATTTAAAAGGTGAGTCAGGCTCTTTGGCCATATGCTTATATACTTGTTTATCCATAAACTTTGGAAAGAACTTATTGAGAAATACCGTCAGCTTACCCTGAAATGTCAGCGTAAGGCGGTCTTTCCGCTTCGCGATGGCTCTGGCAATATGCCGGGCCACTTCTTCGGCACTCATCATCTTTCCTTCATCACGCGGTGATTCGCCCTGCACCTCCCCTTTTTCATTCAGGGCAGTGTTGCGGATATTGGATGCTGTAAATCCGGGGCATGCTATCAGTACATGCAATCCTTTTTTCATGTTCTCTATGCGCAGTGTTTCCAGGAAACCGTGCATGGCAAACTTGGACGATGAATAGCCCGTTCGGCCCGGCAAGCCCTTATATCCTGCAATGGATGAAATTCCAACCAGGCTGCCCTTGCTTTCGAGCAGGTGCGGAAGTGCATATTTTGTGCAATAAACAGTACCCCAGAAGTTGACATCCATGAGCTGCCTGATAACATCCAGCTCGGTATCTTCAAAGATGGCCCTCATGGATATGCCCGCATTATTTATCATAATGTCGATACGGCCAAAAGTGCTGACAGCCTTATCAATAAGATTTTTGCAGTCTTCCTCTTTGGCAACATCTGTGGGAAGGCCAACAACTTCAGCACCAAGCCCCTTAACCTCGCTCATTGCCTCATTCAATCGTTCTTCATTGCGTGCAGCCATCACTATCTTCGCCCCCATGCCGGCAAACTCCATTGCAAGGGCCTTCCCTATGCCGGAGGATGCTCCTGTGATCACCACTGCTTTATCCTTGAAATTCATATGCATGTCTGCAAGTATAATGCAATTTTAATTATTGCATACATAATTTTATGAACAAAATAACTAACATCTTTTATATATTTGTTTCAGCAAAACCCACATTGATGTCTACATTAAGAGAACTGTTTTTCCGGCATATGGGACTCCCCTCCCGCCGGCCGCTGGCCATAGAAGTAGAACGGGCAGAAGGCATTTATTTCTTTGATAAAGATGGCAAGCGATACACTGACCTTGTATCCGGTGTAGCCGTGAGCAATGTAGGCCACCGGCATCCGAGGGTACTGCAGGCTATTCAGGGGCAGCTCGACAAATATATGCACCTGATGGTGTATGGTGAATACATACAGTCGCCACAGGTAAAGCTGGCACAGAAGCTCAGCAGCCTGCTGCCCGGAAACCTCGATGCAGTTTATTTTGTAAATTCCGGCAGCGAAGCCATCGAAGGGGCATTAAAACTGGCTAAAAGGCATACAGGCAGGCCGGGTGTCGTTGCATTCAGGAATGCCTACCATGGCGGAACAGCCGGTGCCCTGAGCATTCTCGGCAATGAAAGGCTGAAGCAGGCCTTCAGGCCACTTATACCCGATGTCAGCTTCCTCGATTTTAATGATGCAAATATGCTTGACAGGATCAGCGAAAATACTGCCTGTGTAGTTATCGAATGCATACAGGCAGAAGCCGGTATTATCCTTCCGGAAAAAGAGTATCTCAGAAAAATAAGGGAACGCTGCAATGAAACCGGGACGCTGCTGATTGTTGATGATATCCAGATGGGCTTTGGCAGGACAGGCAGCCTTTTCAGCTTTGAGCATTATGGTATAGTGCCAGATATTTTATGCCTGGCAAAGGGAATGGGCGGTGGCATGCCGATAGGTGCGTTTATCAGTTCACATGAGATGATGGATAAGCTTACCTTCGAGCCTGAGTTGGGACACATCACAACATTCGGGGGGCATCCGGTATCATGCGCAGCCTCACTGGCAAACCTTGAAGTGATCCTTGAAGAAAATCTCACAGATGCAGCCGTTAAGACAGGTGAACTGTTCTACACAGGGCTCAGGGATCATTCCAAAATAAAAGAGATCCGTTATAAAGGCCTTATGATGGGGGTTGAACTGGAAAATGAGGCCATCACCAATGAGCTCATTGACATATTTCTGGAGGAAGGGCTTATCAGCGACCGATTCCTTTTCCGGCCATCGGCTTTTCGCATTGCCCCTCCCCTGACCATTACACAGGAACAGGCCGAAGAAACAATTCAAAGTATTATAGCCTGCCTTGACAGGCTTAAATGATCATGCCGATATTCAGGTTAAATAAGGAGCTGAGCTTTCCCGATCCGTCTTACGCAGAGGAAGAAGGGATACTTGCCATTGGGGGCGATCTTTCTGTCGACCGGCTTATCCTTGCTTATGCCAACGGCATTTTCCCATGGCCCAGGAAGGGAGCTCCTATCCTGTGGTGGTCGCCCGACCCAAGGATGGTACTCTTTCCGGAGGATTTCAAGGTTAGCAAAAGCCTCCGGCAGCTCATCCGCAGTGGTAAATACTCTTATACAATAGACCAGGATTTTACTTCAGTGATACAAAACTGTGCAAAGATCCCAAGAAAAGGCCAGGACGACACCTGGATAATAGATGAAATGCTTGAAGCATATATCAGGCTGCACAGGGAAGGCTTTGCACATTCAGTGGAAACCAGGCAGGATGGAAAGCTTATCGGTGGATTGTACGGGGTATCAATCGGAAGGGCATTTTTCGGGGAGTCGATGTTCTTTCATTCGCGCGATGCTTCAAAATTTGCCATGTATCACCTGGTAAAGCTGCTGAAGCACTGGAACTTTGAGCTCATCGACGCCCAGCAGGATACTGATCACATGAGAAGCCTCGGGGCAATAAACATGCCCAGGGATGAGTTTATGGAAAGGCTTGAGAAGGCAATTGCCTATCCCACATATAAAGGAAACTGGAATAAATATTTATAGCATGGACAGATACGATCAGGAATTTATGAAGAAGGCCATTCAGCTGGCGAAGGAAAATGTAAGCTCCGGCAAGGGAGGCCCGTTTGGTGCCATTGTTGTCAAAGACGGAAAGATCATAGCCGAGGCAATGAACGAAGTGACATGCTGTGACGATCCTACTGCCCATGCAGAGATGGTGGCGATCCGCCGTGCCTGCCGGGAGTTAAAAACCTATCAGCTTACAGGTTGCGAGATATACAGCAGCTGCGAACCATGCCCCATGTGCCTGGGCGCTATCTACTGGGCACGCCCCGACCGTGTTTATTATGCCGGCACACGCAAAGATGCAGCAGCCTCCGGTTTCGATGATGACTTCATATACGATGAGATGGAACTTCCGCCAAAAGACCGAAAGATCCCGTTCATCAATTTAATGCGCAATGAAGCTGTTGAGGTATTCAGGGAATGGGATGATAGTGAGATGAAGGTTAATTATTGATGCTGGA
>JAGLEK010000041.1 GCA_023145125.1 Bacteroidales bacterium
TTATCTGCTTCCCAACGACATTGTCTATGCGGAGCCGATCAAGGCCAAGCAGTTTGTTTCTACCAACTTCCCCTATGGGCTTGTATTTTCTGTCCTGTCGACCATATTGTTGTTATATGTATTCTTTACAAACTAAGCATTCTGCATGAGCGAACAGGAAAATATATATAACCCTGATCAAAGAGAGGAATCGGTTGATTATAAAGCCATCTTCCTGAAGTTTTTCAGGTACTGGTATTTCTTTATACTATCAGTTATCATTGCTCTTACCATTGCTTACTTTTTCAATAAGTACGCTACTCCGGTATACGAGATATCCTCAAGGATGCTTGTTAAGGACCCTCAAAAAGTGGATCCCCAGACCATGATAGGAATGGGCACCTATGGAAGGGCCCAGAATAACATTCAGAACGAGATCGTTGTTTTGCAATCATATACAGTTGTAAACCGTACCATCAAGAAGCTTGATTTCTACATTTCTTATTATGCCGAAGAGAGTTTTAAAACTACAGAGTTGTATAAGAATAGCCCGATCCAGGTTATCTTCGACTCTTTGGTTCCTCAGCCCATAAGCCTTAATTTTTATTTAAACCCTGTGGGCGACAATGCCTTTGAACTCTCTGTAACGGGAGAAAATATCAGGTATTATAACTATACAGCGCATAATGTGGTGCCGGACATGTCACTGCCTTTACTGGAGTATAACGAAACCCATCGTTTCGGGGAGAAGATCGAAACACCGTATTTCTCTTTTACTGTTATCAAAACACTCTTGTACGACCCGGATAATAACGAGAGTAATGATTACAGGTTTCTGTTCAACAACATCGATTACCTGACCAGGTTTAACCGTAGCGTAAGGGTTGAGCCCCTTGCCCAGAATTCTTCCATCATCAAGCTGGCACTGCGTGGTACCAACATCAATAAAATGGTTGATTTCCTCAATATGCTGATGAAGGAATACCTCATCATTGAATTGGAAGACAAGAACAAGACTTCAGAAAATACTATTGCTTTCATCAACCATGAGCTGGAAATACTGGAAGATTCCCTGAATAGCTCGGAAGCCAAACTTCGGGAATTCATGATCGATAATAAAGTGATGAACCTTGAAACCCAGACCGATTTTTATTTTAGCAATTTATATGAGCTTCAGAACGAAAAAGCTACTATGCTGGTAAAAGCAAAGTACTACCAGCACCTGAAGGAATATGTTATCCGGGATGAGAGCGACATGCTGATCCCCCCCACCATGGGTGTGGAGGACAATGTCATTAATGGGCAGATCCAAAACCTTTTGGCTCTGTATGCAGAAAGGGTTAACCTTTTGTCGACATCCACTGACAGAAATCCATATTTAAAGGGATTAAATGAACAAATAGATCTTGCCAAGCGAACTCTTATGGTAAGCATCAACAATATCATCAGCACCTCCGACATCACTATTAAATCCATTGATGACCGGATAGACGTACTTTATGAAAAGATCGGTGAACTTCCCGACCTTGACCGAGAATTTTTCAATATCAACAGGCAATTTGGGATCAATAACTCCTTGTATACCTTTTTGCTTCAGAAACGTTCGGAGGCACAGATATCGCTGGCTTCCTCATTCGCCGATTCAGAGGTGATCGACTTTGCCATGAACGTAGGGCAAAGCCCGGTTACACCCAAAAAGAGTTTCAATTATATGATCGCCCTCTTCTTTGGTTTTATCATTCCCTTCCTTTTTATCTTCCTGAAGGATTACCTCAACGACAAGATCATCGACAAGAAAGACGTGGAAAGACTCACAAATTATCCGATCATCGGGCATGTCATGCATAGCACCAAACTGACAAACCTGGTTGTTTCCGGGGCACCAAAATCCTCCATTGCAGAGTCGTTCAGGTTAATCAGGACCAATCTGCAGTTCACAGCCAGGGGCAAGGAAAAACAATGTATCCTGGTCACCTCTGATATGGTCAGTGCAGGCAAGACATTTGTATCGATCAACCTGTCGACCATATTTGCCATGTATGGCCAAAAGACACTTTTAATGGGCTTCGACCTTCGTAAACCAAAGATCTATCAGGACTTCGGACTAACCAATACGGCCGGGATCACTTCCTACCTGATCAATAAAAACAGCCTGGAAGAGGTCATTCAGACATCACCTGTTAAAAACCTGGATGTGATCATGGCGGGTCCAGTACCCCCAAATCCCTCAGAACTCATTGGCTCTGAAAAAACCGATGAAATGTTTGAGGAGTTGAAGAAGATTTACGATTTCATCATCATAGATACTCCCCCGCTCGGCCTTGTAACGGATGCATTCCTGTTAATGAAATACGCAGACAATAACCTCTTCGTTGTGCGACAGGGTTTCACCCACAAGAAGATATTTGCACCCATCATCAAAGATCTCGAAAAGCGGGAACTCCCCAATATCAGCATCCTCATCAATGATGTGAAGCTAAGTAAAGCACCGTATGGTTACGGATATAGCTACGGCTATGGCTACGGCTATGGTTACGGTTATGGCTACGGCTATGGTTACGGCTACTACACCGACGATAAGGATATGGAAAAGCCGGGGATGATTAAGCGGATACTTAAGGGGTAGGCATTGTCCAT
>JAGLEK010000410.1 GCA_023145125.1 Bacteroidales bacterium
CGGATACTGCCCACGAAATATCGAAAGCATCCCCACCTGAATTTTCCTTTTCAGGAGTGTAGGGATTGTCGGGCACGGTATATGGCGCTGCTCCCCTCAGGCGGTTATCGGCATAGCCGAATGCCCGCTGACAGGATTTTACAAGAGCGGAACTGGATGAATCTATCGCTCCGCTTATGCAAAAGCCACCCAGGAGATATTGATCAGGATGAATGGCCGGAAATGAATCCACATCCGGATAATAGGGCTGCTCGTGTGCTGAATTCGTATATATAAATCCGTTGTCCCCCACATTGTCTGACCAGGGAACAGCTGCAGCTGATCCGGGATTGAAATAGGTCACCTCATAATGGTTAAAACTGCTTGAGAACCAATGGTCGCTGCCGGCCAGCAGGTACCAGGTATCATCCGCCAATCCATTCCCGTTCTCATCCTTCATTACCGATACTATCCCCGGTTCAGCAGCATCCTGTATGGGATTGCCAAAAATGCTGAAATCAACGCCAAAGGGGTTGTCGGGATGGTTTTCGACAGGCTCCTCAAAGCTAAAAATAACATATCCGCCAAAGGCCCCCAGGCTCAGGGAGCCATTCACAGTTCCGATGACAGAATAAGCCGAACCCGGCCAACCCCAGGGGGCTGCATTGATATGCTGGCCGGGTGCAGGCTTATATTCCAACACCTCAGAAATATACTGGGCCTGTGCAAAGCAGCTGAATGCAAAGCCTAGAATAATGAAGAAGTACGCTTTTTTCATCCTGAAGAAAGATTATCTCAAAATGATCTTCTCAACGCTCACTGATTGTCCATGCCAGACTTTCAGAATATAACAGCCCGCTGCAAAACCATTAAGATCAACAGGCTGTCCCGATTGATAAGTCTCATTCATATAAACAAATGTACCATTAAGATCCATAATGCAAATACAGGTTTCAGCATAGTTCCCCGTTTCAACCCGGAGCAAGCCATTAGTTGGATTGGGATAGACATTTATCTCAATACCGGGAGTTGAATGACCAAATATTCCAGTATCATCGGGGACGATGGTCACATTATCGATACAGAAATAGGTCGGAGTATTGATCCCATATAGTCCCACATCCGTTGATTCCATTGAAAACATCAGGCTGTCGACTTCACCCAGGCTTTCCAGATCTACCCATTCCCAGTTCTTTACGATATAATCTTCATCGTTGTTTTCGAAGTGGTAATCGGCCAGGAAGAATTCTTTTATGTCAGTTGCACTGCCATCTATCATTCCCCACACCAGGAGTTTGAAATAATCCGGATCGTCGCCTGTTTCTCCACCGAATTTTTTAGAAACCTGATCACCATTTTCCATAGAAAGGGCGGCATAGGTAGTATTAGTAACATAAAGGCCTTTCACGAGGTGAGCTTTCATGTCGCTAAAATTCATTGCTATGGGAATGATGTTAGCTGTCATCAGATCACCTGGTACAAAGGCAACACCATAATTCACCCCTCCTGAGCTGATAGGATCATAACCCCGGGCGGTAATAGCGCTGAACTGATTATACCAGCCGGCAGTAGTATCATCGGCCATGTTTGAATAGGCCCAATGGTTCCACGCCATCCATGTGGAATCAAAATTGTTGGGCAACTGAGCCAAACCCGAATAAAATACCCCACTGAGGTCGGATCCATTCCAGTAGCTGTCAGGTTCAAGGATAAGGTCCTCAAAATCGGAGACCACGTCATCCGCATTGAAATTGTTTTGTGCACTTAACAGCCCAAAGCTGCACACAAATGCAAGCAAAAAAAAGTAAGTTTTCCGCATACTCTTAATAATTTAAAAGGTTAATAAATAAACTTGATTTTGCAGCAGGTGGCGCCTTTTAGGGGCAGGTAGTATCATCTGATGAGCTTCCCGTTTGCCGCAGGTTGCAAAATCTAATTTCAAAGGCAGGTTTTCTGACTTACTCCCCTTTTTAACGCCTTCCCATTCCCAAATTATCGGGTCAGTGGCATCTTGTTAAAAAGCATTGGAGATCACAGCAGCGGAAACTGTTACCGAATCTCACGGTATTCCCTTTTATCCCAAAATTATCGGGACCAATGAATACGCAAATATAAGATAAATTTGTATATTTACGCCACAAACTAAAACTAGTTTTAACCCCCCATTTTAAAAACCAAATCAATGAGAAAAGGACTATTAGCTATAATCGCATTTGCCTTGTTCCAGGTCAGTACTTCTGTCGCTCAGGATTTTGACATCACCGTTGAAAGCATTTATGAGGCACCACACAGCACACAAATGAAGCATGTAAAATCCGTTATCGACAGCAAGGGAAACCTGCACGTCGTATTTCTTGATGGTGCGCACGGATATGCATACTATGCAACAAACAGCAGCGGCTCATGGAAATCCGATAAACTGACATATTTCGATGAAGGCTACAATGAAACTGTTGAAGTTTCTTCTTTCCCCAACATCACTATCGACAAAAACGACAATATCAGCATTGTCATGTTCGGCAGATACAAGGAAGATCTTCTTTACGCATCAGGGAAGGTATCCGGAACGGGATGGGAATTTACCAATGCGGAGGAAACATCTGACCTGATTAAGTTCAGGATCTTTGACGAATACTCAGATATGTGCGTCGATAAAAATGGCGGACTGCATATTTACAGCTGTGCAACAACCTGGGATGAGAATAACACTGAACACTGGATGTCTGCCGTATATTTTTACAAGCCGGCCTCCGGGAACTGGCAAATGGAGATGATCATGCCGGGAGTAGCAAATGAAATCAGTTATGCAGCGGATCCTTCAATAGCAACATATGGTGACAAAGTTTACGTTACCATCGGAGGCGACAGGGACTTGCATTTCGGGTCGAAGAATATTTCAGGAGGACAGTGGAAAATAGAGAAGCTGGTAGACTATAAGGGCGGAATGAATACCTGGAAACACCATACCTCTGTTTGTGTATCACCACAGGGAAATCCAAAATTTGCTTATTTTGAATATGATCAGGAAAGCGATAATTTTGGGATAAACATCATGTCGAAAGATAAATGTGGCACCGGAGAATGGATTGCAGATCATGGTATAGATGACCCCGAACATAAAAAGAGGCCGGCCATAGCCATGGATGCCCATGGTAAAACCTATATCGCATTCGGAGGTAAGGATCTGTTTCTGTATACCGAAACTTGCGAATGCAATCAAAAATGGGAAAGATTATACCATGATGCAAACATTAGTACCGAATATACAGACGTGGTAATAGACAAGCAGAACAACGTGCATTTCTTCTACACCTATGAGCAGAAGGTGTTCCACCTGAAAGCTGAACCCATGGGAGATACGGAAGATTGCAATTATCGCCCATCCATTTCATTTGATGGAAAAACCAACGTAAAACCGGGCGAAGAATGGAGCGCCACCATTAATGCTTCAGACCCTGAATGCGATCCCGTTGAGATCTATTCTATCATCATGCCTGACGAATTTGAACTCATCGACCATGGCAATGGCTCTGCTACTTTTAAAGGGTATATTGAAATGCCGGCAGGCCAGACTGATGGTGAAGTTGTCCTCAATATTTTCTGTAATGACGATAAACACCCGGGAAGCGATGGACAAAATGCAGGAATGGGTATCAGGCTGAAAATATCTGCCGAAGGGAAAGAAAAAGGCACGATAAGCTATACCAATAATTGCCCGAAGTA
>JAGLEK010000411.1 GCA_023145125.1 Bacteroidales bacterium
ACATATTTTGCCTGAAACACAGAGGCGGTTATCAAAAAGTAGTAACCATTGCTCATGTAACGCTCAAAAGTTAAATCCAAACCGTAGTTATAGCCGCTGCCGTCATTAGTGAGTGAATCATCAATATACCAGTTCTCATCAACGTTCATCATTGAATAAGAAGTACCCGGCTTAACCGGCACACTGTATAAATGCTGGTAATATGCTTCTGCCCTGAAATTCATATTTTCACTTACCGCCCAGTTATATCCTGCCACCAGGTGATGAGATTTGGTAAAGTCAAGGTTTTTATTCGGTTGTACATATCCATTTGCCGAGGGTTGCTGTCCGAGGTACAGAAACAACATTTCCAGGCGGCTGTGATCGCCATATCCAAGGCTTAAAGTGTGTGTTGGTTTGATGTTCCAGCTTATTCCCAAACGTGGTTCAATGACATACTGGTTATTTAAGGTAAAATACTGCACATGGATCCCGGCATTGATCTTAACTTTCTCCGACAGGTCGAACCTCGATTGTGAAAATGCCTGTATCAGTTCAGATCTCCCTTTATCATCAACAAAAGAAACCATGTCCTGAGTAATTACAGAAGCCTCCTGGATGAGCATATCATAGTTTAATAAATGTACAGTAACTCCGGTTCTATTGGTATGCTTCGGCCCAAATTTATGGTTCAAATAGGATGACAGGCTGTATTTCCATGTGTAGTTTTCAATATTCTTATAGGGATGCAAGGAGCTTTGTTCATCCATTTGTTTAATGTTCCATGTTATACCATTTCCGGAAACAGCCATGGAGGAATTTAACAGTGAGCGTTTACCGATGATGAGCTTATGAGTTACTCCCAGTGCACCCATATAAGTACGGCCATCCGCATCTTCACGATCCTGTTCATACTCCCAATCTGCCATATCT
The DNA here is from genome assembly GCA_023145125.1 of Bacteroidales bacterium. Classification (GTDB taxonomy): domain Bacteria; phylum Bacteroidota; class Bacteroidia; order Bacteroidales; family B18-G4; genus B18-G4. Next base: position 913 of record JAGLEK010000411.1, read on the forward strand.
TTTGTCACCCTGGACCCGGAATAGTCCGTAGCGCCAATTCCCCAGATTGAGAATAGCCCGGCTTTTTTTGTGGGCAGGTCTGTCTTGAAATTAAAATCCTGGTATTTGATCAAACCCGCATTTTCGGGTAATATTGGTTCCAGAATGCCAAAATTGGCATACCTGTAATTAAACAGATATGTTGCTCCTTTCCCCTTTTTATAAGGCCCTTCGGATGAAAGAGAAATACCCATTAAGCTTGCTTCGATAGTATGTTCCCGTTTATCACGGTTACCGGAGCGCAGTTTAATATCAAAAACCCCTGACAGGGCATTTCCATATTCAGCCGGAAAAGCACCGGTGAAAAAATCGGATGAGGCCATCATCTGAGCGCTCAAAGCCGTTAATCCACCACCACCAAAAGAGGTCATATTGGCAAAGTGGCTGGGATTTGAAATTTCAAGGCCTTCCATGCGCCAGAGCAAGCCTTTTGGCGCATTACCACGGATTACAATAGCGTTGCTGTTCAGGTTACCGGCAACACCGGCATACGAAGCTACCAGGCGGGCCGGATCATCAAAGCCACCTGCAAAACGGTGAGCTTCCTCCATATTGATCTGCCTGCTGCTGATAATTGACATTGAGTTTAAGGCTTCCTTCTTATCCTGATCTGCTTTTATTACCACTTCATTAAGCCCGACAGAGGATTCCTTTAAGCCCATATTGATGACAACCTCTTTTCCTGAGCCCACTTCCAACTCGCTGATAAGAGCAGGTTCATAACCAATATAACTGATCCGGATGTCGTACCTCCCAAGGGCTACGTTTTTCAATCGAAAATATCCATCCACATCTGTAGTTGCACCTACCAGGGGATCGGAGCCTATAATAATAACTGTAACCCCGGGTAAGGGTATCTGCACATCTACATCTACCACCCGGCCTTTTATTGTTTGAGTTAATTCCTGTGCCGACAAGTTTATGCTTATCAGCATTATGAAACTTATCGCGAATAATATAGCGAAACGGAATCCCCTGTAATAATTTCTTTTAATTTTCATCATTTTTAACATCGTTTTAAAGTGCGAAAATATAATGCTGTTAAACCTGTACGGATAGATTTCTTTTGAACGGTAGAATAAAACTATGAATTGCAGAAAACGACAGTTGAATTGAAACTCCCCGCCG
>JAGLEK010000412.1 GCA_023145125.1 Bacteroidales bacterium
GAGCCCGATTATAAGGAATTCATTAAGCCCATCCAGATGCGCCGCATGAGCCGTACCCTTAAAATGGGGGTGTCGGCAGCCGGCAGGTGCCTGCGTGATGCCGGCATTGAGGTTCCAGATGCCATTATTGTCGGGACCGGACTGGGTATGATGCAGGATACAGAGAAATTTCTCAATGCCATCCTCGATAATGATGAAAAATTCCTTACCCCCACATCTTTCATACAGTCGACACATAATACGGTGGGAGCCCACATCGCAGTTATGCTGAAGTGCAATAAATATAACCTCACTTATGTGCATGAGAATATTTCCTTTGAAGAAGCATTGCTTGACAGCCTGATGCGTATCAAAGAAGATCCTTCAGAAAAGATACTGCTTGCAGGGATCGATGAACTGACAGACGAGTACTTTACAATTACCGACAATGCGGGCTTCTGGAAAAAAGACATAGAGGGAAACTCCGAGCTGCTCAAACACAGTAGTTCCGGTTCCATCGCCGGGGAGGGGGCAATATTTTTTGTTGTCAGCGGGGAAGAACATCCCGGCAATTATGCACGTTTTGCGGGAGTGGATACTTTTTACAAGCCGCTTTCTGATGATGAAACTGAAAGTTTTATCAGGGAGTTCATCAGCTCAAGGGGCTTGGAATTTCAAGATATAGATCTGCTGATCACCGGCATGAACGGGGACAACGAGGGTGATAATGTGTACAGAAGAATTCAGGAGAAGATGTTCCCCGGAACTCCAACGGCCTATTACAAGCACCTTTGCGGGGAGTACTATACCTCTTCTGCTTTTGCTTCCTGGCTTGGTGCCATGATAATCAAAACCGGAAGCTATCCGGAAAGTATCATTATTAATGGCCTGAGGCCTGAGGGGGCTGTTAACAATGTCCTGATCTACAATCAAACCAATAACACCAACCACGCACTAACCCTCCTTTCGGCATGTTAGCATACAAACATGTGGTGCTGATCCTGCTTGTCGGTTCGGTAATTGTCATTTCACTGGCCTGGGTGCTTGCTTTTCTGAGCGTTTGGCTTGTGCTCGCATTGATCCTGCTTAATCTTGCAGTTTTGTTCGGAGGATCACTCTGTGTTTGTTCAGGCCTTTACTTACATGCACACTGTAAAGGAGCTGATGATAAAAAACAGATTGCCATTACTTTCGACGACGGCCCGAATGCAGATGTAACACCGGGAGTGTTGGATATACTCAAGACACATAACATCAAGGCAGGGTTCTTTCTGATCGGGCAAAATATCGAAAAGAACCGAAAAATTGTGATACGCATGCTCGGGGAAGGCCATATCGTTGGCAACCACTCATGGTCACATAGGAAATCATTCGGTTTTTGGAGCAGCAGGAAAGTCATGGAGGACCTCCGCAAAAATGAGCTGCTTATTGAAAATATTTGCGGGAAAAAGGTCAATCTGTTCAGGCCACCCTTTGGTGTAACAAATCCAAACATTGCAAAGGCTGCACGATTATTGGATTATACGGTGATCGG
>JAGLEK010000413.1 GCA_023145125.1 Bacteroidales bacterium
ACGGTTGACAGTGAGTTGGAAGCTATAATCTAAATAATCCTCATCTTTGTTGAAAATCATCTGCAATGTTTGTTTCACCCAAGAAGTCCCTCGGACAGCATTTTCTCATAGATCGCAATATTGCCGAAAAGATCGTTTCTTCCCTTCCGGCGACCCCGGCCAGAATATTGGAGATCGGCCCGGGAACAGGGATCCTTACTAAGTATATCCTTGAAAACCCTGCCTTCGAGCCAATGTTCATCGAAACCGACCGTGAAGCAGTTGAATATCTTAACTCAGTTTTTCCCGGGATCGGTGATAAGCTGGTCCATGATGACTTCCTGAAAGTTGATCTTAGGGATATGTTCCATGATAGTTACCAGATAGTAGGTAATCTGCCATACAATATTTCCAGTCAGATCTTCTTCCGTATGCTTGACGACAGGGATCGCCTGATATCCGCCGTTGTGATGATCCAGAAGGAGGTGGCGGAACGCATTCGCTCAGGCCCCGGCAGCAAAGTGTATGGCATCCTGAGTGTGCTCCTGCAAACCTGGTTCGATGTTGAGTACCTCTTTACGGTTTCCGAAAATGTTTTCAAGCCCCGGCCCAGGGTGAAGTCGGCAGTGATCCGGCTGAGCCGAAATACAAGCACAGATATCGGATGTGATCCCGGGTTTTATTTCAGGGTGGTAAAAGCCGCCTTTAACCAGCGCCGCAAAACCCTGCGCAATGCATTAAAATCAATTATAGCTGATAAAGACACTTCCGGAATAAACCAATTCCTGGGCCAGAGAGCCGAACAACTTAGCGTAGAAGAATTTATTGAACTTGCCTGCTACCTGGAGTAAAACGTAATTCAAACTTCTGATACACTGGTGGTTTGGGGTTTGAAGTTTGGAGTTTGAAGTTCGAAAATCGAAAATCGACAATCGACAATCGACAATCGACAATCGACAATCGACAATCATATGGCATCCCCCCTCAATCCCCTGAACTTCCTCCTGGCTTCCACGGTATAGATGCTTCCCGGATACTGAGTAAGAAGTTCCTGATATAGCTCCATAGCTTTCTCACGGTCATTGAAGACTTCCTCATGGAGTTGTGCCCTGCGATAAAGGGCATCATCCCCCAGGATATCTCCCGGATAGGCAATTGCGATCTGTTGCAGGAGGCTGTCGGCTTCATGGTATTCACTCTGGCTGATCCTGATCTCCGCCTTCCGGAAAAGCACCTCATCAAACAATGGGTGCCACCCGGCAAGCAGCTCGATGGAGTCCAGTGTAATATAAGCTTCATCGAACTTGTTTTGATAAAGAAACAATTCTGCTTTTGCATAAAGGCGCAATCCTGCATAGCTGCTGTCGGCTTCGATATTGTCAGCTATGAGCAAGGAGAGCTCCAGGGCATCATTGGCGATCAGCTTGGAGGTGGCGGCTTTCAAAACGTCAAGCTGCGCCTTGGCCCAGCCAAACTCACCAATGTAATAGGTCAGGCGTGCATTTTTTAATTTTGCCAGATGGCCGATGGGCTCATTTTTAAATGTTTTGTCTACCTGCGAATAAAGTAGCGTTGCCTCCCATACCTCTCCCTGGAAAAGATAGATATCGGCTAACTCAATTTTACATTTCGCCCGGGAGATGCTTTCAGGCCCCGGAATTGCTATTGCCATCAGGAGGTTATGTATGGCATCATTTTCTTTGTCAAGATGAAAAGCCTGGATGTGGGCAAGGTCACGGAGTAGTTGCATGGTTTCCCGGTGTACCCCAAATTCAGCTATCGCTTCCTCATATGCGGATTCCAGTTCCTGCAGTTCATCATCTTCAATGCGGATGTTGTGTGATATCTGCTGGTATCGTGTTTCCAAAAAACCGATCAGGCCGTTCAGGTATAAGGGGGCATCCTTTCCTTTATCCAAAATATATTCATAGGCCTCTAATGCGGCATCGAAGTCTTTATTAACTAGGGCAAGCTCAGCTACGTTCAGCACCATGTAACCATCCTCCTTGAACCTCCTGTCGAGCGCGCGCGCCTGGATGAAAGCAAATGAAAAGTCTTTCTGTTGTATGGAGAGCCAGAGCAGCAGCTCGTTCAGGGATACTTCTTCAGGCGACTCCTGGTACCTGGCTAGCATGCTTTCCTTCAGTATGCCGGGGAGGATGTGTTCGATGTCCCTGGCCATTGCTGTTTGCAGCCGGTTCTGGATGTCAGCCCTTGCCTCAGGAAAGCCTGCAAGGTGGTCCAGGTATGTCTCCACCATCTCATGGTAATTCCCGTTTCTTTCATACATGGTGGCAAGTTCAATGTCGAATGTGTAATCGCCCTGCATCAATATTTTGCCTTGCTGGTAGGCCCTGATGGCATATTCTACCTGGCCCCGCGTGTAAAATGCATTGGCGATCTGTTTTACCTCATGCACCCTGGCGGGCAAGTTATTTATAACATCTTCAAATGCTCTGTGTGCTTTTTCTGGTTCTGATGCCCGCATATATACAAAGCCCAGGTCAACCTTATAACGCAGTTGAGGATTTCTCCTGGAGTGTCTTTTGGCCAGTTTTTCTGCCTCCCTGAAATCCCTTAATTCCAACATGGAATATAAGGAGTAAGTATAGTTGGTATGGTTGGGCTCTTTATCGTACAGCCCTTTAAATATTTCCAGGGATTTTTCATATTCATGGTTCTGGTAATACTGAATGCCAAGGCGTTGCAGATTACGCTTATTATCTTGCTGCTCAATATCGGAACGCGTTTCTATCTGGGAAAATAGTTCCTGTGCTCCTGAGGTGAGGAGGAGAAATACAATGATATGTCTGAGTAAGCTCATAAGAAATGAAACCGTGCTGTTCAGCCTGGGCCTGGTCTTAAGGGTCATGATATCAGGTCAAAACCTGTATAAGCCCTTAAGGCTTTGGGTATGTTAATACCCGTTTCTAACTGGTTGTTTTCAAGCAGTGCAGCAACTATCCTGGGTAACGCCAGGGCACTGCCATTTAGTGTGTGTGCAAGCCGGGTTTTGTTGTTTTCGTCCCTGAAGCGAAGCTTCATCCGGTTCGACTGGAAGGCCTCAAAATTTGATACGGAACTTACTTCCAGCCACCTCTTCTGGGCAGCAGAAAATACTTCGAAGTCGTAGGTCAGGGAGGAGGTAAAGCTGATATCCCCTCCGCATAATTTCAGGATACGGTATGGAAGCTCCAGCTTCTCGAGCAGGGATGCTACATAAATACGCATTTCTTCCAGCGTGTCATAAGAACGTTCGGGATGGCATATCTGTACAATTTCCACCTTGTCAAACTGATGCAGCCTGTTCAGGCCACGCACATCTTTACCATAGGACCCTGCCTCACGACGGAAGCAGCTGGAGTAGGCCACATTTTTTATGGGTAGCGCATCTTGCCCCAGGATAACATCCCGGTAAATATTGGTGATGGGTATCTCAGCCGTGGGTATTGCGTATAAATTGTCTTCACCGATATGGTACATCTGGCCATCTTTATCCGGCAGGTTGCCTGTGCCATAGGCAGAATCTTCGTTAACAAAGAGCGGAGGCTGGTACTCGATGTAGCCGGCTTCAAGGGCTTCATCGAGGAAAAAGTTGATTAGTGCACGTTGCAGCCGTGCCCCTTTGCTTTTATAAAACGGAAACCCTGCTCCGGTAACCTTGGCGCCAAGGTCGAAATCAATGATATCGTACTTCTTTGCCAGTTCCCAGTGTGGGACCGCATCATCATGAAGATTAATTTCAAATTCACTCGCCACCAGCACTTCATTGTCTTCTTCACTATTCCCGGCAGGTACCGAAGGGTGGGGGAGGTTTGGCAGCAGCACCATCTTTTCGTCCAGTGCCGATTTTGTTTCTTCCAGGATGATCCCCAGCGACTGTGTTTCATTTTTCAGTACAGCTGACTTTTCTTTCAGTGCACCGGCTTCATCACCTTTGCCGCTTTTAAACAATATACCGATCTCTTTGGCGAGTATATTCGCTTCGGCAAGGCCGTCATCCATTTTTTTCTGGGTCTCCCGGCGCCTGTGGTCGAGTTCCATGATCTCCTCAACGAGTGCTTCTGCGTCGAAGTTCTTAATGCGGAGAAGCTCTGTCACCCCTTTGGGGTTTTCCTTAATAATGTTCAGTTGGAGCATGCTTAATTTTTTGTAAAAATAAGAAACACTTTGTTATCAGGGATGTTCAGGAACAAAAAATCCTCTCCGGCAGTGCAGGAGAGGATCTTTAAATCATAATGATTTAAATTTCTTATTTGTCACCATCACTTTCTGCTATCACCACGCTGACATATGATTTGTTGTTCCTTCTTTTCCTGAACTCTACCAAACCGTCAACAAGTGCGAAAAGTGTATGATCTTTTCCCATGCCTACATTGAGGCCGGGGTGATGTGTTGTTCCTCTCTGGCGGATGATGATGTTACCGGCTTTGGCAGCCTGTCCACCGTAAATTTTAACGCCCAGTCGTTTACTTTCTGATTCACGGCCGTTATTCGAACTACCGGCACCTTTTTTATGAGCCATGATATATAGTTTTAATGTGTTGCTTTAATTATTTATCTTCTTTCTTGTCGCTGTCAGCCTTTTTTGCCTTCGGAGCGGCTTTGGGCTTGGCTTCCTTTTTCGGGGCCGCCTTTTTGGCTGCAGGTTTCGCTGCTTTCGGGGCTGCCTTTTTCGTTGCCGTGGTTTTCTTTGGAGCAGCTTTCTTTACTTCAGCAGGTTTTGTTGCCTTAGGTTTGGCTGCTGCTTTGGGCTTGGCCTTGGGAGCAGTTTCTTTTTTAGCCGTCGTAGCTTTAGCGGAGTCGGGCTTTTCAGCCTTGGGTGCTGCTGCTTTCGGTGCATTTTCCAGGATATTTTCAATCACCAGCCTGGTCATATATTGTCTGTGGCCATTCAGCTTTTGATATCCTTTTCTCCTCTTTTTCTTGAAAACAAGCACTTTATCAGCTTTCATATGTTCAAGGATCTTGGCGCTTACAAGCGCATCCTTGATCATCGGTGTTCCAACACTGACTTTTCCGTTGTTATCTATTAACATTACTTCGGAAAATTCAACTTTCGAACCTTCTTTTCCTTCTAATCTGTGGACAAAGATCTCTTGTTTTTTCTCAACTTTGAACTGCTGTCCGGCTATTTCAACAATCGCGTACATTACTTTTTCTTTTTCTTATCTTTCAAAAATGGAGTGCAAAATTAGTAAAAAATATTATTGTACAAAGGTTTTATCAGTTTTTTTTGAGAATAAGTGCTTAACGTTGACCAGATAAACACCTCCGAGTATCATCATTATCCATATCAGGTAGTCCCAGTCAAATTGTTCCCCGTCGAGGATGCCCCAGCCAATGGCCACGATAGGGATCATATAAGTGACCGATGCAGCAAAAAGTGCACTTGTCATCTTGATCAGCATATTGAAAAAGATAAGGGCCAGGGCAGTGCCTACAACGGCAAGAATGCTTATGTACCCAAGTCCGTTCCAGGCCTCCCGGCTGTGTGCCAGCTGATGCAGGAAATCTGTAAAGAAAAGCAGGTAAATGCAAACCGGCATGCCAATGATCAAAAAACTGATCGCTGTGATAGAAACGGCATCGAGTTCGACCAGGTAGGTTTTAATGATATTTACTGAGGCAGCGTAAAAGATGGTTGCGATAAGCACATATATGGCATAGCTGAAGTTGAAAGCAAAGCCGCCATTCCCGCTGAAATATATCAATCCGGCAGCACCGGCCAGGCCTGTAAATACACCGATGATGTTAAACCATTTTGGCTTAAGGTGAAAGAATGCAAGTCCGATCATCAGGGTAAATAATGTTGTCAGCGAGTTCAGGATTCCCGCCATATTGCTGTCGATGCCGGTCTGTGCCCGGGCAAAAAGAAAAGCCGGGGCTGCATTGCTGATGATCCCCACGATGGCCAGCACTCCCCATTGTTTTCTTTTGACCCTCTTTAAACGCATCAGGGCAAGTGGCAGCAAAACGAGAAAGGTGATCACTATACGCAGGGAACCTACGATGCGGCTGTCGTAAGAAAATCCCTCCAGCCCCTGCTTGATCAGAATAAAAGAACTGCCCCAGGTCAGCACCAGGCCGAGGAGGATCAGCCAGGGAAGATAGGAATTTCGGGATTGCTTCATGGAAGTGCAAATGTAGTAAAAGCATACTTAGTGCTGAGTGCCGAGTTCAGAGTTCAGAGTTCAGAGTTCCAAGTACTTTAAGTACTTCAAGTATTCCAAGTACTTTAAGTACTCCAAGTACTATATATAATATGGTATCCCGTATTCAAATTGTTTTTTTATATTTGCATCGATAATCCTAATTATTAATTAAAAATTTATAGCAATGAAAAGAACTTTTCTCTTAATCCTGGCTATTGCTTTTTTGGGCGCTAACAGTTTTGCCCAAAGTGTGATCTATCAGGATGACTTTGAGGCGTATACAGTAGGTGACTACCTGTGTACCCAAACTACTGACTGGACAACCTGGAGTAATGCTCCCGGTACTGCTGAAGATGCATTTATCAGTGATGACTATGCTGCCAGCCCGACCAAGTCAGTTAAAATTGATGGTACTACTGACCTCATTCTCCCGCTCGGTGATAAACAGAACGGAACTTTTGAAGTCGCTTTCAGCTACTTTATTGAGAGTGGTTATGGTGGTTATTATAACCTTCAGCATTTTGAAGCCCCCGGTACAGAATGGGCTGTTGAGGTTTATTTTGCTTCCGATGGAACCGGCGAGATCAGCGCCGACGGTGCTACGATCGCCTTTAGCTATGCTAATGCTGCCTGGGTCGAGATACTGAACGTCGTGAACATGGATGACGACATTGCAGAGATCTGGATGGATGGCGTTTTACTGCACACCTGGACCTGGAGTACACAGGCAGGTGGTGGTTCCGGTGCCAACCAACTCGGTGGACTGAACGTTTATGCCGGTGCTCCTGCCGGTGACGACCCCTTATTCTATATGGATGATGTGACCTATGCGCAAATTTTTGAACCTCTTTACTTTGAGGATTTCGAATCATATACCGTAGGTGACTATATCGCAGTTGAAAATCCCACATGGTGGGAAACATGGAGCAACCTTCCCGGTTCAGCCGAAGATGGACTTATTTTGGATGCAGAAGCATTCAGTCCTGTTAATTCTCTTCAGGTTGAAGGCGGAACTGACCTAATCTTCAAATTAGGCGACAAAACTGCCGGTGAATTTGACGTGAACTGGATGATGTTCGTCCCTACCGGATTTGCAGGCTATTACAACTTCCAGCACATGCAGGCTCCCGGAAATGAATGGGCCGTTGAAGTTTATTTCAATACAGATGGCAGCGGTGAATTCTTGTCTGACGGACAAACCATCGCCTTTACATTCTCACATGATACCTGGATGGATATCGATCACTTTATCAACCTCGATGATGATGTTGCAGAAATGTATCTTGATGGTACTTTGATCCACGCATGGACATGGAGTACACAGGCCGGCGGTGGCGCTGGTACTAACCAGCTGGGTGGTGTCGACTTCTTTGCCGGTGCACATACAGGCGAAACTCCGTTTTATTATATAGATGATGTATTCTTTATGCAGACTGGTGGAGCTACCGATCCTTCAATAGAATTGCTTCCCGTCATGTTCGATGATACCATCGCACAGGGAACTACTGCCGATAAAGATCTTGAGGTTTCAAATGTTGGCGGTGCCGAGCTTGAATACCTGATCTCTGTGGTTTATGATGTAGTTGATAAAAAAGATGAAGTGATCATCCCCATGGGCAATAGCATGTTCTTTGCCAAAGGGAATGCTGAATTTAGCATTATCGATCTTCCGAAACCGGGCGGTGCAGCTCCGGCTACTGATGATGTAACCCTGAACTATGATGGCCCTAATGCCAGCTCAGTTGGCCTCACAGGCCCGAACGAATGGGAAGCAGCAGCGAAATTCCCCGCTTCGATAGTGAATCCTTATGCAGGCATGGAGCTTACAAAAGTAAGGGTCTTTATCAATGATCCTGATCCTGCTGATGATCTTGCTGTTAAGGTATATGGAATGAACCTCGATTACCTGCCGGGCACACTGCTGGCTGAACAAGCATTTTCACCAATCCTCCTCGATTGGAATGAGATCACACTGACAACTCCTATCCCTGTGACAGGTGAAGACCTCTGGATTGCATGTTATACAAACCAGACTACTGCAACAACCCATGCCATTGGTACCGATGCAGGCCCTTCTGTTTATAACGGCGACTGGATCAGCACAGGTCCGGGCTGGGGACACCTTCTCCCGGGTATTGATGCCAACTGGAACATCCAGGGTATCCTTACAGGAACCGCTATCGAAGGATGGCTTTCGACAGATCCTACGTCAGGAACTGTTGCCGCAGGCGATTTTGATGATGTTACCGTTACCTACGACGCCAGCGACCTTGCGTTTGGAACTTATACAGCAAACCTGGTATTCACAACCAATGATCCGGTAAATCAGTTCCTTGAACTGCCGGTTACCCTGACAGTTGTTGATGGTACAGGTGTTGGCGAAGGCGAAGACTCACGTATCGAAATGCTCGTGTATCCTAACCCCGCCAGAAATACAGTTAATGTACAGTCGAATATTACGATCGACAGGCTGAGCATTTACAATCACATTGGCCAGGTTATTGCCGAAGTGCTTGTGAACAGCAATACAGCTAATGTAAATGTTGATGGTGTCGAAGCTGGTGTATATTTCATCCGCATCGAAACCGCTAACGGATACACTACACAAAAACTTGTGATTGAATAATTCAATTTTGAGATAAGATAAAAAGCTCCCCGAGTACTCGGGGGGCTTTTTTTTTGGTATGGATGCGGGGACGGGGGACGAGAGACAGGGGACGGGGGACGAGGGAGGATAAGTTGTAACTCAAATTGTTAGATCTTGTTTCTTCGATTCCGGATAGTGGGGCAAAGCTCCTTCAACCGTCAACTGCCTGCCAGCCTGTCCTGAGCGCCGCGCCGTCGGCAAGCCTTTGGCGGCCGATGGAAGTCGAAGGGCCCACTGCCCAATCTACCTGTAGTGCCTAAAGTGTCTAGAGTGCCTAAATTTAGGCACTCTAAGTACTCTAGTTCACTCTAAGTACTTATTAAAAAATCAATCAATTCTTTTTTTACTATTTTTTACTGCCGTCTCAACACTTTCGTGTGAAACATGTTTGCCTGTAAAGACCCAGACCGCTTTTACTTTAAGATCGTTTAATACCAGGATGATTGCCGGGAAGAAAAGAAGGATAAACGCGGTTCCGAATAATATACCATAGGCCAGGGCAACAGCCATTGGTTTTAGGAATTGTGCCTGGAAGCTTTTTTCAAGGATAATTGGATATAAGCCGATGGTTGTTGTAAGCGTAGTTAGAATGATAGGCCGGAACCTTGCCAGCCCCGCATTATAAACAGCTTCTTTCACTGTCATATTCTCGAGCAGGTTGGTGTTGTATTTTTGCAAAAATATGACGGCATCGTTAATAATTACTCCTGTGAGTGCTACCATTCCCCATGCACTTAACATTGAAACCGGCAGGTTTTCAATGCCGTGTCCCCATGTAGATCCAATCCAACCTAATGGGATCATCAGTAAGATGATGAGGGCCTGGGTAAATGACCTGAAATGAATGGTGATAACCAGGATAATAAGAAAAAAGGCAATCTGAAAATAGCTCATCATCTCTCCTGTTGCTTCATCCGAATCTCTCCGTTGGCCCTGGTATTCAATTCTGACGCCCGGGTATTTTGCTTGTAGCTGGGGTAATATATTTTGTTTGATGTTTTCCAGAATGGGTGGTACCGGCTCTAATGGGTCAACCAGATCAGCAAATACCCTGATCTCTCTCGAGCCATTAAATCGTTGAATATTAACGGGGCCACGTTCTATTTTATAGGTTGCCAGTTCTGCAAGTGGAAACTCTCCCCTGGGCGTTTTGATTGTCATAGATTCAAGCTGCCCCAGGTTAAGCCTGTCTGTTTTAGGGTACCGGACCCATACCCTTAACTCATCTTTTCCTTTTTGCAACCGCTGGGCCTGCCCGCCAAAAAATCCTTGTCGTACCTGGTTACTAATGCTTGCCTGGTTAAGGCCAAGGAAATATGCTTTTGGTTTCAGTTCCAACCGGATTTCCCGTTTTCCGAGTGCGTTGTTGTCGCTGATATTATTAAGCAATGGTATTTTTTTCATCCCTTCAATCAGAAAATCCCTGGCACTGCTAAGTTCTGTAAGGTTTTTGCCCAGCAGGCTGATGGATACGGGCCTTCCAAATGTATTTCGTCCGGCAATTGTATATTTTTCA
>JAGLEK010000414.1 GCA_023145125.1 Bacteroidales bacterium
AAGTCCCCAAGGCACCAAGGTTCACCAAGATAACAGTCTAACCTTGGTGATTCTTGGTCCCTATATTTATCGGGATGGAGCCTTTGCGGCTACTATATATTGATTTATTTTCCTAAAACTTTACTTAAAACAGCTATCAGCTTATTACCTTCTTTGCTTAAATTAAAATTATGATTGTTCAGGTCCCATTTTTTTACAAGCAACCTTAATGAGCCCATTGCCAGTAATGCAAGGCTTTTATTATCAATATCTTCCCTTATATTCTTTTCTGATTGGCCTTTAGAAATAATATTTTCAAGCGTTTGTGCATGCAGGTTTAAAATTTCAACGATCTTATTTTTCAGGACTTCTTCATTTTTAAAGATCTCCTCTGAAAATATAACGGATATCATAGAAGGCGTTTCTGAAAATAGTTCAAGCATCTTTGAAAACATGAAGCTGATCTTTTCTATTGCTGTTGCTTCATAGGTTTTCATCATTTCAGAAAGCATGACCGCCATTTCTTTGAAATTATTCAGAATGCTCATTAGAATTTCTGTTTTGCTCTCAAAATGCCTGTATATTCCCGGTTCGGTAATACCGATCGCTTTTGACAGGTTCTTTATGGTCAGCCCCTGAATACCTTTCTCATCAATGATGTTGATGGACTCTTCAATTATCTGTTGTTGTCTTTCTGTTTGCATGATATTGTTATTAATCTGCGGCAAAGTTAGTTAATATTCACTAACCTCCAAATTATTTTACAATTATTTCTGATTTATTTTTAAGAAACTGCAGTGACTTACATTATAGATGTTACAGGTCATTCCATTTCACCACCTCCAGCTCAAGGGAATCAATGTCACCGTAGCGATAAACCCGGTTAGGGATTTCATTACCATCAGCATCTACTTCACATGTGTTCCAGCTACCACGGGTAAACTTGAATTCCAACATATTCCTGTCGCGTGGAATCCTCAAGAAATAATTCCCATTATTGTCTTGCTTAAGCATCAAGGATCTGCTGCCCGGGTTCCAATTATTAAAATTCCCTGAGATGAAGATCTCCGCATCAGCGGGAGTATCTTCCGGAATGCTTATAAGACGGATTATTATTTCCCCACCACTTTCTTCTGACAGGTCGGTCCAGTTCCAAATTGTGACACTTACCGTATCCGATGATTTTTCCTTTATCAATGTACGGTTATTGATCTCATAACCATATTTATCCGCTTCAACCGATTTCCAGTTACCACGGGTAAACTTGTATTCTTTGTTATAAGCACGTTTTGGCAGATTGATAAAGTACTGGCCTCGATTATTTTGTTCCAGGCGCAGGCTTCTATCATGCGGATACCAGTCGTTGATCTCGCCCACGAAAAATATCGGATCGCTTTCCGGAGTATTCTCAGGGATATTCTCCACAATCAGGGTGATCATATCTCCTTTTGCCTTCTCCAGGTCCTGCCATGATTTAATCTCAATAAACAATGTGTCAGCTTGCCCGAAACGGATAGTACGTGGTTTTATATCTCTTCCCAGCCCATCAGCTTCACTCCTGTTCAGGCTTCCCCTGGTGATCTTAAATTCAACTTCTTTCATACTTCCCGGCCTGTAAATAGTCAAGACAGGTAGTTTTATTAATTCATCTATTTTAAAGGTATAATCATCTTCCGTAATATCCCAGCTATTGATATTCCCGGCCAATATAAATATTGCATCCCGTGGTGTATTTTCGGGGAGTGAAGATAAAACGATCGTGATCTGGTCACAATCAACCGGATCGAGATCACCCCAGCTAAGAATTGTATTCGAAATTATTCGATTGTCGGCTCCATATCTCAAACTGCGATTGTCAATCTCATATCCGCAAGCATCTTTTTCAACAGAGGTCCAGTCACCCCTGGTAAATTTATATTCCAGTTCTCCTGCTCCCCTGGGCAGGTCAATGTAATACATCGAATCACCAAGCCGGTTCATGATATACTTTGCATCTCCCGGATCCCAGTTATTGAACTCGCCGGTAATATAAATATCATTGTTTTCAGGAGTATTTGAAGGGATATGATGCACCTCCACCCGCATTTTATGGCAGGATGAAAGCGTTATCAGAATACCGCATAAATACAGAAGATATTTTATTTTTAAAAAACTCATTTCAAATTCATGTTTCAATGTTACTGATCCAACCATTCTAAAAGCGCCTTTGCCCTTGCACGGCTAACAAGTACTTGTTCTTCTGCCGGAGGCTCTAACTCTACAAGCAGGCGGCTGTTGAAATACTTACTTACCTTTTTTATCGATGAAAATGCAACAATAAACGTCCTGTTAAGGCGGAAAAACCTGCCCGGATCAAGCATTCCCTCTAATTGTTCCAATGTATTGTCAATTATATATTTATGACCATCCTTTCCTAATAAAAAGACAACATTGTCGTCTGCTTTGAAGTAAGCTATATCATTAATATCAATACTTTTTATCTGGTCGCCTAAGCGTATAAGAAAACGGTTTTTATAATTCTTTGACGACATTAATTTTATTACCTGCTGTAATTGTTCCTCATTGAAGCCTGCCTTCTCAGAAGACATGTTCCTTTTCATTTTTTCAAACTTATCCATGGCTGCTTCGAGTGCTTCTATTTTGACAGGTTTCAGCAGGTAATCGATACTATTTAGTTCAAATGCCCTGATAGCAAATTCATCATATGCTGTTGTGAAGATCACGGCAGATTTCAATTCTATATCGCTGAAGATGTCAAAGCTCACCCCATCACCTAACTGGATGTCAAGGAAAACCAGGTCGGGGTGAGTATTTCTGCTGAACCAATTAATACTATCCTCAACTGAATCTATCAGGGCCAGTAATTCAAATTCCCTTCCGGTTTTCTTTATCAACCTGAGTAATTCCTGCTGCGCAAAAGGTTCGTCTTCAACAATTACAATCTTCATATAATCGGAACTTTAACAGTAAATTTATTATTTTCATCATTAATGATAATTTCTTCTCCACATAAGGCCATATAACGGCTCGAAATATTGCGAAGACCCATCTGGCTTCCTTTCTCTTTAATTGCCTTTGGCTGCAATGGGTTTTCCACAATTATATATTTGTCATTATTATAAACTTTAATATTTAATGGTTTTTTATCAGAAACTATGTTGTGCTTAACTGCATTTTCGATCAGCATTTGCAGAGTGAGCGGGGCTATTTTCCTGTCCATCAATTTTTCTTTTAAGCCAACCTCTATAGTCAGTTTTTTATCAAACCTGAGCTCCAGAAGAAAAATGTATGATTCAATAAAATAGAGCTCTTCACTTATATTGATAAGTTCTTTGTGCCTGTTTTCGAGCACATGCCTGTACACATCAGATAATTTACGTATGAATTCCGCTGACTTATCGGAATCCTCATATACCAGTGAAGAAAGTGTATTTAAGCTGTTGAACAGGAAATGCGGGTTAATCTGAGCCTGCAGCATTTCAAACTCGAATTCGGCGCTCTCTTTTTTATACTTTTCTGCCTGGGCCAATGAATATCTCCACTGGTTTAACAGAACAATTCCAAAATCGAAAATATTCAGGATGAGGATCACGCAAATAACGAATACTGCTATGGTTATTTCGTCGGTTAAAAGAATAAATTTTTGTGTGGAAAATATATAAACATATATGAGACGAAGTCCGGTAAAAACCAGCAATCCTGCCAACCAATAGGTAAGTATTTGAACATTCAGACGGTATACAGGCCTCTGCTCCCATTCTGCGATCCTGTTGAGCCATTTATTCAATTGACTAACAATTTCTGTAAACAGTATCACAAGGCATATGGTGCCCAGGTACCATTCCAATGATTGTAGCAACAGGAAGTTCCTGTATTGAAGCTTGAAAACAACCTCAAGGAGAATGCCACCGGTCAAAGCAAGTAAAAAAGCAAATCCCAGTCTTTTAGAAAACGTATTTAAAACAATTTTAAACATTCTTGTCAATTACACCAGGCATTTTTTCAAAAATAACCATTCCGGTCATGAAATCAAAGAACGACTATTTGCAGGGGCTGTGTAATGTTTATATTTCCTTTACTATGGTCTTCCTGAGAATTTCTTCCTTGTTTCTTTCAATAACACAATCGTATTTTCCCGGTTCAAGGGTGCTAATGTCGAAACCAATCCTGGCAGTATTATGTTTCCGGATCAAGTATGAATACAGTAAGATGCCACCATCATCATAAATACGCAATCTTACTTTTTCCTGATCCGGCTTGACAACATGAAACTTAACGATGTTGTTGGGATAAAGGTTGATGCAAGCCTGGAATTCTGTGTTATTGGCAGGATTTGTTCCTTTTATTGTATCATTATTTCCGGCCTTGCTACTTAAGGCAATTCCCATCATAAGGGTAATCAATGTGATTGTTAAAATTTTTGTTTTCATGGCGTTTGATATTAAAGTTTATGATGTAAAATTACTTCCCGGCGAAGCCTATGGAAAGTGATTTCGGGTGAAGTTTATTTTGCGGTGGGTGAATTGCAGAATTAGCGAAGTGAGGTAGCAGCAGATTAAATCATAAATCCTTTTAGGATTTTGAATTTTGCATGTTTAATGTTAAATGAATTCAAAATTTAACATTTAGAATTCAACATTAATCTTCGGGGTGTGGCCTTTCGGCGGAGCCTGTACTGAGCGAAGACGAAGTACTCAGGATCCTTTCGGCAGAGTTTATACTGAGCTTGCCGCAGTGCTCAGGACTTCGTTGGTTAGGGCAGAAAGGGCTGGAGGACAGTATTTTATTGCAGTAAGATGATATTATTCATTTCTATTACATCGGCAAAGCCGAGTTTTTTGGAAAGTCTTTGCCTGGCTCGCTTTACACTCTCTGATGAAATACCTAATATTTGGGCTGATTTTTTTCGGGAATAATCTAATTTGATCATTATTAATTGACGCTTTTCCCCTTCAGTTAACTGTGAGTATTTAGATTCAATAACAGTAAAGAAATTTGGATGCAATGATTGGAAACCCTTCATATATTCTTCCCAATCCTCATTATGAAGAATCTTCATTTTTGCTAAGTCCTTGATTCCATTATCTAAATTAGACGACTTGTAGTTCGTAATCTCATTCTCCAGTTTAATAATCAATTTATTTTGTTCACTTAAATGTTGGTTTAAGTTTGAAATATTGTTCTTTGCATGGTCAATACTACTGGTTAATAGCTTTGATTCATCTTCTAATCTCTT
>JAGLEK010000415.1 GCA_023145125.1 Bacteroidales bacterium
CCATGCCCTTTCTTTTGTTCCAGCTCACGCAGGTTGCTCAGCTTCTTAAAGTACAGGAAGTCATAGATATCGCCAAGATATTCCTTCACGCCTTTATTCCGGAATTCAAACACCTTGTTGCTCAGTCCCTGTAGAAAATCACGATCATGAGATACGATGACAAGGGTACCCTCATATTGCAGCAGGGCACTCTTGAGGATGTCTTTGGAACGCATGTCGAGATGGTTGGTGGGCTCATCGAGGATCATAAAGTTAGATGGCTCGAGCAACAGCCTGGCCAGTGATAAACGCGACTTCTCCCCTCCTGATAATACCCTTACCTTTTTGTCGATATCTTCCCCGGAGAACAGGAAGCCACCCAACAAATTCCGTACCTGGGAACGCATATCTCCGGTGGCCTCATCGTCGATGGTCTCGAACACCGTTTTATTCCCGTCGAGCATCTCTGCCTGGTCCTGAGCATAATAAGCCAGTTTTACATTATGTCCGAACTTCAGCTCGCCTTCATATTCGAGCAAGCCTATGAATACTTTTGAAAGAGTGGTTTTGCCCTCTCCGTTCTTTCCAACAAATGCAACCCTGTCGCCTTTGATAATGGAGAGATCAAGATTCTTTAACACCTGGTTACTGCCATAGCTTTTTCCCAGTCCAGTACATTCAACAACAACCTTTCCTGACCTTGGCGCGGGGGGAAACTTGAAATGGATGGCTGCATTGTCAAAGCCCTCTATCTCCACGGTATCAAGCCTGTCGAGCATTTTTATCTTAGACTGCACCTGCCGTGCCTTGGTATTCTTATAACGGAAACGTTCGATAAAGCGTTCAATTTGCCTGATCTGTTTTTGCTGGTTGTTATACGTGGCCAGTTGCTGTTCCAGGCGTTCCTCCCTGAGCCTCACATACTCGGTATATGCAGATTTGTAATCGAAGATGCGCTCATCGCTGATCTCGATGGTACGGTTGCAGAGATTATCCAAAAAGGCACGGTCGTGGGAGACCAGAATCACAGCACCGAAATAATTCGAAAGGAAATCCTCCAGCCATTGTATGGATTCAATATCGAGGTGATTGGTAGGCTCATCGAGCAGGATGAGGTCTGGCTTGCGCAGCAGGATCTTGGCGATCTCGATACGCATCTGCCATCCATAGCTGAACTCAGCCACAGGCCTGTTGAAGTCACTGCGCTTAAAGCCCAATCCAGCGAGCACTTTTTCCACATCAGCATCCATCGACTGCCCGCCCAGCAACTGAAATTTTTCATTTGCATCGGAAAGCCGATGAATAAGTTTTTGATATGACTGCGTTTCGTAATCCTCCCGCTCAGCAATTTCTCTGCTCAGATGATCAATATTTGTTTTCAGTGCCAGGATCTCATCAAAGGCGGCACTGGTTTCATCGTAGATGGTCTTGTCACTGCGCAGTTCCATCTCCTGTGGCAGGAACCCGATGCGTGCCGTAGAAGGTATTACAACCTCTCCGCTTTCCGGCGACTGCGAGCCTGCCAGTATCCGAAGGAGAGTTGTTTTCCCGGAGCCATTGTGTCCCACAAGCCCAACCCTGTCTTTCTTGTTGATGATGAAAGACACGTTGCGGAAGAGATAATCCCCGGAGTAATGAACCGCCAGATCGCTAACTGAATACATTATAAAACATGTTTGCTAAAGGGCTGCAAACCTTTAAAAGCCCGGATGCAAATGTACGGAAAAACAGGGGGAAGTTCATAGTGCCTAGTGCCTAGTGCCAAGTGCCTAATTAGAAGGTAAAGTGAATAAGTAAAAAGTAAACTAGCGGCAGAAGGATTCCTCCTCCTTATTCTCATTCTTATTCTTATTC
>JAGLEK010000416.1 GCA_023145125.1 Bacteroidales bacterium
TCGGCACTCATCCCTCGTCCCCTGCACCCTATTTATAATACAGCAACACATCAATCGCCCCCTGCCCATAATCCGCCAGGCTGGCGCTTTTATTTTCAAGTCCTTCATACTCCCTGAGCTTTTCTATGATGGCGTTCTTCAGAACACCGTTGCCGACGCCATGGATGTAGGTTACCTTGCGGAAGTTGTTGGCAAGAGCACTGTCGAGGGTCTCTTTGAAGAAATTGATCTGCAGCAGGAACATGTCGTGGCTGCTGAGGCCGGCGATATTATCAACTATCTCACCGATGTGCAGGTCCACAACCGCAGCATGGGGGCCCACCGCATACCTGCCAATCAGGGTTTCTCTCTTATGTTCACGGGCCTTTACCTCAACAGGCTCTTCTTCCACTTTCACAGCATGCTGTTTTCCAGGTATTAACTTGTTTGCCTTGAGATCAGCAAGCTTGTAAATGATGGCCTTTTCTCTTAGTAATCCGGAATCCTGGTAGCTGCCTTCACTGCTGAACTTCCCGGCTTTGATATGGAAATTGCAGTGGAGCGGAAGAAACGCTTCTCCCTCTGAATGCACCAGTATCTGTACGATCCCGTCAGTCCAGCCCGCCAGCGCTTCACGGTCGATATTATCTATTATAACAGATGAACCGGCTTGCGCCGAGCCGTAGTCAAAGCCAAAGTAATCCTGATCCTCATCCTCCAAAAGGACATTATAAAGGATGTCGCTCTTTGAGTGGTTGATGATGCGAACCTCTATGTCGCCTGTGATGAACCATTGCTGGTCGACAGGAATAAATGCCAGGTAATAGCCGGGTGTTTCTATAGCACCTGCCTTGATCTTGCCTGCCGGAAGAGATGAAGGAGCCGCTTCAGGGGATTCAGTAATCTTGCTGATATCTACATCGAAATCTTCTGAAAACATCCTCTCTGCCTTGCTTTCGGGATCGATCTTTATAATGTCGCCCGTTGCTGTCGGAAGTTCGAAACCATCCTCTGTTGCAACATATACGAGGCTGCTGCTTACTACCTTGCTGACGATACCGCCGCCCGTCTCATTCAGGAATTT
>JAGLEK010000417.1 GCA_023145125.1 Bacteroidales bacterium
TCCTGTTCAAAGACCTGCAATTCTGTAGGGATTCTCAGGTTTTTTTTGTTCTCCACTTCCTGCAGGGATGCAAGCAATACAGATGATTTGCTTTTTTCAGCGTAAGTAAATGCCTTATTGGCATATTCAAGTTCGCCGGTAAGCTTATATAGATCAAAAGCCGTACGGATGGACCTGTCGAAACCGGTTCTGGCATACTCTGTAATGAAAAGCTTACTTTCCTGCCCTAAATATGACGAACGCATTTTTTCGGCAAGCATATTTGCAAGTTCAAGTGTCGCCAGTGAAGCGACCAGGGCATCAATTTCCCGGTTTTGCTGATAAAGGATGGCAAGGGCACTTGCTTTACCCAAAAGAACCTCCAGGAATACGGACTCAGAGATGATCTCCGCATCCCAAAGGGGATTGTCATAAATATCAGGGCTATTATAATCAAAGACCACCGCATTGACACCTTTTTGATAATGTTCCAATGCCTGCTCAGTATTCCCTGCTTCCAGATCCCATGCACCTAATCGTCTATGGCAATCAGCTATTTCAGGGTGCTTTTCCGGATAATATTCAGTTGCAAGCTCAAGGGCCTCTTCCAGGTATTGAAGAGCAAGCTCGTTTTCACCCATATTTTGCAACAATACACCATAATTATTATAAGTGATGATCAGGCGAATGTTTTCAGGGCCCCAGCGTTCTATCTTCGATTGAATGGAATAATTATAATACATCCTGGCAGAATCTAATTTCCCCAGGTTTTCGTAGGTGCTGGCACAGTTAGCATATGCTATATGCAGGCCTCGAAGGTTAAGGGCTTTCTTTACCTGTATCCCTTTCTGATATGACTGGAGTGCTTTCCGCCAGTCCTTCATTCCAAAATAAGAATTACCAAGATTATTATATATAGAACTAGTCTCGTCCTCGTCGGTTTGAATAGATGAAGCGCGAAACAGGCTTTCAGCAAAATTCAGATACTGCAAGGCAAGCTCATAATCCTGTTTCTGATTGTATATAATACCAATGTTCATATACAAGGACGCCAATTCAGGACATGACGGGCCACCTTCATTTTTTACAATGCTTTCAGCTTCGGAATACACCCTTAAAGCATCATTATACCGGCCAAGCCTTTTATATATGACACCCAGGTTATTCCTGGCCTTTACGGAAGAGGGATCTATAAGAAAAATGGAATCGAATGCCTTTTCAGCTGCATCAAAATTTCCTTCACTGGCAAATTGCTTGCCCCGGTCATTGATCTGTTCTATTCTTAAGGAATCATCCCCTGAAGAAAA
>JAGLEK010000418.1 GCA_023145125.1 Bacteroidales bacterium
TTGGGTATATCCGGGCATCATCAGCTTCCAGCTCAACAAATGCTGAAGCCGTTTGAAGGTCATATTCCGGCTTATCGCCCGGGAGGCCGATCATCATCTGTAATCCCAGCCTGATACGGGCCGCCCTGATCATTTCTGATGCCTTTACCGTATCAGCCACCGTATGTCCGCGACTGCTCGCTTGCAACACTTCATCCACCATCGACTGTGCCCCGAGCTCAACGGTAGTAACCTTATACGTTTTTAGAAGCTTAATTACCTGTTCATTGATATAATCGGGACGTGTTGAAAGACGGATGCCCTGCACTTTGCCTTCACGCAGGTATTCCACTGCTACGCCAAGGTATCTTCGCTGCTCTTCGATGGGTATCCCGGTAAAGTTTCCGCCAAAAAAGCCGATTTCCACCTCTTTCTTCCTTTTAGGGAATGATGCAAGATGCTTTTCAATAATTTCCTTTACCTCCTCCGGGCCGGGCAAGTGTGTTTTCCCTGTTATCTTATGCTGATCACAGTAGATGCAGCGGAACGGGCAGGCCAGCTCGGGTATGAAAATGGGGATGGTATAGTGTTTGGTTTTCAATTATATGAATTAATTATTGCAAAATTACGGCATTTCGGGATATGATGGGGACAGGGGACGGGGGACGAGGGGCGGGGGCGGGGTGCAAGATTCAGGGGTATGGTATTTATGGCTTTCCAGGATTGCTTTTCCCTCGCCCCCCCCTTTGGTAAACCCTAAACGCTAAATCCTAAATTCTAAACAAACCCAAATGCTCCAATACTGAAATCCCAAACTGTTTTGAGGTTTACTTGAAGTTTGTTTTTTGACTTTTAAATTTTAAGGTTGTATCTTAGCCTTATAAGGACTTTGGACCTATATTTAGTATAACAGCGTTAATTTTAAAAACATGAAACATTTCATTCTTGTGATGCTACTATCCATTAGTGCAAGCGGGATGATCAAATCACAATCTATCATTGCAGGTCAATATTCTTCTAACGATCATTATGTTGACCGGGTGCCCGATAAATTCGTTTACTGTGATAATATGTTCTCTGGATGTGATGATTTCACTTTTGATTTGAATGGAGATGGGATAACAGATTTTGTATTCTATTTAGATCATAGCAATGGGTCTAATGGAAGTATAAATGAGCATATAAAGATTATGCCATTAAACGGAAATCAGGTTGTTTTTGGCAGAGCTGATTCTTGTGAGGGATATGATCAATGTGCTGGTATGTTTTGGTATTATGAAATAGTTGAAAACTTTATATTGAGTGATACAATAGATGCATCATGTGACTGGAATTATGGTGTTCTACATCTTTTATCGAAAGAAGGAGTAATATTTTGCTTGCAGCCTTGCTTCCATATTATAACTCAGACATCATCTCCGGCTATTTTAGGAACAAAAATCATTGTAGATTCTGACACTCTTTATGGATGGATCAGGGTACATTCCTTAAATTCAACAGCGTTCGATGTGGGTTTTAAAATTGATGACTACGCATGGAATAAAACGTCCGGAACCAATATATCTGAAGAGGATCAGCCAAAATTCAGTGTATATCCCAACCCATGTAAAGATCATATTATCATTAATTTCCAAAATGATAAGCCTCATGGATCATTGTCAATTCTTGATCTTATGGGAAGAGAAGTGATTAAACATTTGGTTAAAAACAAAAAGGAAAAAATCTGCCTGAATTCTTTTTCCCGGGGACTATACTTTGTTAAGTATACGGATGGAACTTATGCCTGGGTTGAAAAAATTATTATTGAATGATATATTATTTTCAAATCAAGACAGCATTGCAATCTTCTAAATTAGTTATACCTTTGCCGTCCCTTTGGGGCATTAGCTCAGTTGGCT
>JAGLEK010000419.1 GCA_023145125.1 Bacteroidales bacterium
TTTGACTGTATACGATTGCCATCCTTGTACAATTTGGCATAGATGTAGGTGGCTATTTCAGGTAGTTTTGCCAACAGGTTCAATACATCTTCATAAGTGGGTTCCCAGTAATCTTCTTTTTTGAGGCCGGCAAAATATTTCTTCGTAAAGAAAGACTCGCGGTGCATTGTAAGGATGGCTGATGAAAAGATGGTCATGGGATGACTGCAGCAGGGAAAGGCGTCGATCACTTCATACACATAGCGCGGAAGTATCCTCCTTTTGCTGAATTCATCCACTACATCTGCAACCTCTTTGTCATTTGGGATATCGCCCGTAAGCAAGAGGAACAATAGTCCTTCTACGTAAGGCATCTCGGCATCTTTTGGCTTGGGCAGGAGTTCGAAAACTTCTTTAAGGGTATAACCCCTGTACCGGATACCTTCATTGGGATCGAGATAGGATATGTCCGTCACCAGGCTTTTCAATCCCCTCATCCCGCCAAGGGCTTTTGCTATGGTTACTTCATCAACAACAACATCGCCATACTCTTTGAGTAATTTTGCTGTGCGTGGCCGCCATTCTTCAATTTTTTGCGTGAGCCTTTCTTTTAATACTGACATGTTTTCCTCCTGTCTTACACCTGGTAAGAAATGTTATTACATATTTTCAATTATTGCGCTGCCAAACTCGGAGCACTTAAGCAGGGTGGCACCTTCCATCATACGATGGTAATCATAGGTAACCCTTTTCTGGCTGATGGTTTTTTGAAGCCCTGACCAGATCAGGTCGTGGGCCTCATGCCACCCCATATATTTCAGCATCATACTCCCTGAAATGATCACAGATCCGGGATTGACCTTATCCAGGCCTGCATACTTGGGTGCTGTGCCGTGAGTTGCTTCAAATATCGCATGCCCGGTTTCATAATTTATGTTGGCACCCGGGGCTATCCCGATACCACCCACCTGGGCGGCAAGAGCATCCGACAGGTAATCGCCATTCAGGTTCATGGTGGCAACAACATCAAATTCGGCTGCCCTTGTGAGCACTTGCTGTAAGGTGATGTCGGCAATAGCATCTTTGATAAGGAGCATTTCTTTCCACTTGCCATCCCCATGGGTTGGGATAAGCTTCAGACCTTCTTCCACCTCAGCCCTTACATCGGCTTTTTGCGAATCGGTCATCATGTGGTATCCGGGTTCTATAAGCTTTGCATTGTCTGCAATGCTGATACCCGGATTGCTTTCTGCATTACCCAGTATCCAGCTTTCTCTCTCGGTGACCAGCTGTTCGCGAAATTCCTTTTTAGCTATCTCGTAACCCCAGTTCTTGAAGGCCCCTTCAGTAAACTTCATGATGTTGCCTTTATGCACAAGGGTAAGCGACCGGCGGCCTTCTTCAAGAGCAAAGGAAATGGCAGCACGGATAAGCCTGTACGAACCCTCTTTTGATATTGGTTTGATCCCAATACCGGAAGTTTCAGGGAAACGGATCTTGTCTATACCCATTTCCTCTCTTATGAAATCAACGACTTTCTTTACCTCATCACTGCCTGCCTGCCATTCAATGCCGACATAGATATCTTCCGTATTTTCCCTAAAGATGACTATATCCACGTCTTCAGGCTTCTTAACGGGCGAGGGAACCCCGGTGATGTATTTTACCGGCCGCAGGCATACATACAGGTCGAGGATCTGTCTCAATGCGACATTTAGCGAACGGATTCCGCCTCCCACAGGTGTGGTGAGCGGCCCTTTGATCCCAACGAGGTATTCATTAAAAGCATCGACAGTTTCTTTCGGGAGCCAGTCATTGAAACGATTGAAAGCGTTTTCACCGGCATATACTTCTTTCCATTCAATCTTACGCTTACCCCCGTAAGCTTTTTCAACAGCAGCATCAAACACCCTGACTGATGCAGCCCAGATATCAGGGCCTGTGCCATCACCTTCGATAAACGGTATTGTTGGATGGTCGGGAACGACCAGTTGATTGTCTGAAATTTTGATTTTTTCTCCCATAAATATTTGGATTAAAGGGTGCTAAATTACAAAAATCAACGATACAAAAATTGCTTTTTTCAATTTATATCTCTTTCTAAATTGCTTGTATCCGTTGAAACAAAAGCACTTTTGCATTGTTTGAATACTAAACGTATGCACATATCTCATAATGTACCTGTAATTTTTTCGACGGCTACTGCAAACTTTGCGATCGTGCTTACGATATAATTGCCGGGAACAGGTACCGCTGGTTTGGAAGGAATGAAAGTTGCCGGATCAATCCTATGGATTAAGCAACAGCCTCTTTTATCTATAATGATCTTATTAACATTTTTTAAAGGATGAATATTCCTTTTAGATGTATATTTGTTATGATAAACTATTATTATGGAAAAAAGATCCGGCTTGTATAGAAGCAAAAGTGAAAGTATGATCGGTGGCGTGGCCGGGGGTATTGGCGAGGCTATTAACCTTGATCCAACCTTAATAAGGGTACTTTTTATTTTATTGGTGCTTGTTGGTGGTGGCGGTGTCATCCTCTATATCATCTTATGGATCGTGCTTCCACTCAATGATCAGAATACTTACAATGTAAATACAAATATTATGGAAGAAAAGAACACACAGGAAAAGGGGCAGGGCCCCGATTTCTCACATGACACAAACAAATTCAAAAAGAAAGATGAGGGCAGTCTTATAGCCGGATTGATACTGATCACACTTGGCATAATATTCCTTGTGATCCGCTACATACCGCATATCGATTTTGGTGATCTATGGCCGGTGATATTGATTGTGATTGGAATTGTACTCTTAAGAAATGCCTTTGTCAGCAAGAAACAATAGTGATCTTAAAAGTTATCTGCCCATTCATCTTAAAAATTTCCTATCATGAAATACAAAAACCTGTTCTGGGGTATGGTTCTCATTATGTTGGGTGTTGCATACCTTTTAAAGAAGTTTGATGTTATCTGGTTCAATTGGCGTGATATGCTTAGCCTCTGGCCTTTATTACTGGTATTATGGGGCATTTCGCTCTTGCCCCTGAAGTCTTTGTATAAGCTGATCGCGTCATTGCTGGCAGTTTTTGCTATGATAATGCTAATTTATTATAACCCCGGCAGATGGCATTCCGGCTGGTTATGGATCGGGCATTGGGATAAGAATGAAAAAATTGAATTGAATACAAGTGAATCACGTATTGATTCCACCGATATTGCATTTCTTGAGCTGGATGCTGCTGCAGGGAGCTATGTTATCTCAGGAATCACAAATCAACTTGTAGATTTCAAGCATTTTGGCGATTCGGGAACATATTATATGAGTACGTCCGTGGAGGGCAAGAAGCAATACGTCAGGATCGGGCCGGAAAGCCATCGGAACCAACTCAGCTTATACCGTTCACACGAGGTGGAAATAAAGCTCAACCCGGAGATCGTGTGGGACCTGGATATTGATGCAGGTGCTGCCGACATATATTTGGATCTAAGCCCGTTTATCATCAATGAGCTGCGTATCGATGGCGGGGCCACCTCCATTGAGATAAAGTTGGGAAACCTGTCTGATAACCTTGATGTAAAAATTGAAACCGGTGTTTCTTCTGTCTTGATCAAGATCCCAAAGGAGGTTGCCTGTGAGGTCAATACAGACTCTTTCCTGGTTTCAAAAGAATTGCCGGGCTTCGATAAGGTGAGTAAGAGCACCTATGTAAGCCCTAACTTCTCATCATCTGAACAAAACATAACCATCGAATTCAATTCAGGGATTTCCAGCCTGAGAGTGATACGCTATTAAGCAATACCTTGTTTGGCGAGTTCCTGATCAATTTTAGGTTTTTCCACTGTTGTATGTCAGAATTACATGAATTTTTACAAGGGTATGATTGTTGATATACCTTATTCCACATGAAATATAAAGATTATTATAAGATATTAGGTGTAAATAAAAAGGCTTCCCAGGCAGAAATTAAGAAGGCCTACCGGAAGCTGGCCATGAAGTTCCATCCTGACAAGAACCAGGGCGATGCAAAGGCTGAGGAGAAGTTCAAGGAGATCAGTGAGGCAAATGAGGTCCTGGGAAATCCTGAAAACAGGGGTAAATATGACCAGATGGGTGCGAACTGGAAGCATTATGAAAAAAATGGGGCCTACGCAAACCAGGGTTATGGGCACGGACAGTATGGCGGGTCTCATTATACTGCCGGCGATGGGGTCGATCTGGATGATATTTTGGGAGGCGGCGGCTTTTCTGATTTCTTTAAGACCTTCTTTGGGGCAGGATTCGGAGGAAGCAATCAACAACCGCGGCAAAGGCGCAGCCAGAGGGGCAAAGATTATAAAACCAGGCTCGACCTGACTCTGTTGGAAGCATACCAGGGCACTGAAAGAATGCTTGATATTAATGGCAGCACCATCAAGGTGAAGGTGGGCAAAGGGGTAAAAGACGGGCAGAAATTAAGGGTAAGGGGTAAAGGTGGTTCAGGCGCTTCAGGCGGGCAGCAGGGCGACCTGTACATCATGATAAACATACTTCCTGACCCAAGGTTTAAAAGAAGGGAAAATGACCTTTTTACAACTGTGGAAACAGACCTGTACACTGCAGTGCTTGGAGGCAAACTTACTGTTGAGACCATGAAAGGCCCGGTAACCATAACTGTTCCAACAGGCACCCAGAATGAGAAAACATTCAGGCTTAAAAATATGGGCATGCCGGATTATGCGCATGCAGCGGTAAATGGCAACCTGTTTGTGAAGGTATATATCAAAATACCTGATAAACTCAGGCCTGAGGAAAGAACCCTGTTTGAGAAACTTCGCGACAAAAACTAAAGCCGATAACTGACCGGCAACCGCCGTTCACTGATTCATACTGTCTTCTTTTTCAATAATATGTTATCTTAGTCCGGAAGAAAGGATGCCCGGATTGCGATTATCGCTTTCCAATCCAGATAGCATTACTTATGAAAAAGGCCGGTTCTATCTTACTGTTGTTATCTCTGCTGTTCACCTTTTCCTGTGAAACAGACCTTGAGATAGCCAAATATAAAGAGATCAGTGTTGTATATGCATTGATCAATATTAAAGACACAGCACAGTATCTCAGGGTTAACAGGGGGTTTTCAACCTCTGGCGACCCGAATGATTTTACGCAGCTTAACGATTCCGTTAATTATCCATTTGATGCTTTTGATGTGTTCCTGGAGGAATATCAGAATGGTTCTCTTGTTGGCGATCCTGTTCAATATCAGCCCATTGACAGGCAAAAAGAGCCCGGGCTCTTTTCAAACGCATCCAATTGTGTTTACAAAACAACTACCCCAATCAACGAGGACAGTGAATATAAGCTGCGTGTGATCAACCATACAACAGGAAGCGAAACCTGGGGGATGGCATCAGTGCTGGGTGGTGTGACACTGGAAGAGTCCTTTTACTGGGAAAGGGCATTCTACCGGGTGAATTATGCTGCGGAAATCGTTCCTGATTATGTGGGAACACTGGATCCATACGATCATGAGCATTATATAATGCGGTTCCTGTACTGGGAATATGCCGGTGGTGAAACATATTACAAATATGTTGACTGGATACCTTCAATGGATCCCTTTAAGGAGATCGCAGATGATGATACTTTATACCAGTTGTTCGATGCTTATTATAAATATCTTTCTGAGGAAATTCCTGTTGACCCGGGCGTAAAGCGAAGGGCTCGTGGTGTTGATTATATGCTTGCACTGCCGGGCGAGGAGTTGCAATACTTCATCCAGGTTTATGAACAACCTACAAACCCACACTTCTTCCCTGAATATAACAATATGCATGATGGCAATGGCATTTTCGGAAGCAAGTACTATTATACATATTTTGGGTTAAAATTGAAACTGAAAACCATCGATACCATCAGCTGGGGGAGGTATCTGTATCATCATCGTTTTGCCGATTCAAACGGGGAATGGCATTAATGCATTTTGTAATAAAACTTTAGCTATTTTTGTACCTAACTAAAAAATATCTGACCTGATATAACTACTCGATATGAAGCTGAGAACCTCTATTGCCTACTTATTATCCTGCCTGATACTCCTGTTTTTTATAAGCGCGGAATCCAATGCCCAGACAGGCACTATCCGTGGTTCAGTATATGAAAAAGAAACTGGTGAGCCGGTAATCTTTACCAATGTTTACCTCAAGGGAACCACTTATGGTTCTTCTTCCGATGTGAACGGCTTGTATGTTATCTCCAAGATACCCCCCGGGCAATACACATTAATGGTGACTTACCTTGGATATGATAGCGTGTCGATGGCTGTGGAGGTGATAGCTGATGAAATCATTACCCATAACCTTTATCTTAACAAAGCATCTGTAACGCTTGACGTGGTTAATATTTCAGCTGAGCGGCAGGAAGCGCGAACTGAGACAAAGACTTCAGTAACCAAGGTTACTCCCAAGGAGATCTCTTCGATCCCGTCGGTTGGCGGACAGCCGGACCTTGCGCAGTACCTTCAGGTTGTGCCCGGCGTGGTTTTCACCGGCGACCAGGGCGGCCAGCTTTATATCAGGGGTGGGTCACCCATTCAGAATAAGGTACTCCTGGATGGGATGATCATATATAACCCCTTCCATTCCATCGGCCTCTTCTCAGTTTTTGATACCGATATCCTGAGAAATGCTGATGTTTATACCGGTGGCTTTGGAGCAGAGTATGGCGGAAGGATATCTTCCATTATGGATATCACAACCCGCGATGGGAATAAAAAACGATTTGCCGGAAAAGTCAGTGCAAGCACATTTGGTGCTAAGGTCATGATCGAAGGTCCGATGTCAAAACAAAAGGAAGCAGGAGGAGCGAGCTCGTCATTCGTGTTTTCTGCAAAAAATTCATACCTGGAGCAATCGTCACAGATCTTTTACAAATATATTAATGAAGATGGGCTTCCTTTCAACTATCTCGACCTTTATGGAAAGCTTTCTTTCAACTTTGGTAATGGCTCGAAGATCAATTTATATGGTTTTAACTTCACAGATAACGTGAATAATTATAAAACCATCGCCGATTTCAGCTGGAAGTCAGCAGGAGGAGGTACAAACTTTGTGATCATCCCTGCAAAGTCTGCCGTGATGATAGGTGGCCATGCTGCCTATTCAAAGTATAAGATAACGCTTAAAGATAATATTAACCCGGAACGCACCAGTGAGATAAGTGGCTTTAACATGGGCTTCGACTTTAACTATTTCCTTGGCCGGGACCAATTGAAATATGGTATTGAAGTGCTTGGCTTTACAACGGATTATTTCTTCATTAACTCCGTGGGCCGTACCATCCAGCAAAAAGAAAATACTACAGAGCTTGGCCTGTATGTCAAATATAAAAAGACAGCAGGAAAAGTGTTGATCGAGCCCAGTTTTCGTCTGCAATGGTATGCTTCCCTCTCGACAGTGTCGCCTGAGCCCAGGCTTTCAATGAAATATAATGTTACTGATCGCTTCAGGCTGAAATTTGCCGGCGGGCTGTATTCACAGAACCTGATCAGTGCTACATCCGACCGTGATGTGGTAAATCTCTTTTACGGCTTCCTTTCAGGCCCGGACGACCTACCTGATGAATTTGATGGCAAGCCGGTTACCCATAATCTTCAAAAATCACAACACCTGATCCTCGGTGCCGAATTCGATCTTGGCAGGTTCATCACCTTTAACCTTGAAGGATATTATAAAAACTTTTCCCAACTCACCAACCTGAACAGAAATAAGATCTTTGATGAGGAGAAAGCTCCCAACGAACCTGATCTGCTTACCAAGGATTTTATTGTGGAGAAAGGTGATGCGGAAGGGATTGACTTTACCATGAAGTTTGATAACAGGAGGTTTTATATCTGGGCGGTTTATTCATTTGCCTATGTAAACAGGTATTATGAAGATGCTCATGGCGTATTGCAGCATTACTATCCGCATTTTGACAGGCGCCATAATGTAAATCTACTGGGGGTTTATCGATTTGGAGGAAAGATGGACTGGGAATTCAGCGCAAGATGGAACTTCGGATCCGGCTTCCCTTTCACACAGACGCAGGGATATTACGAAAAGATCGACTTTGAGGAAGGTATTTACACTGATTATACAAGCGCCAACGGAGAGTTGGGTATCTTATATGCCGATCTTAATGCGGGCAGGCTGCCAACCTATCACCGCCTCGACATCGACCTGAAAAAGCGATTCCATATCAGTGAAAATACACTTTTTGAGGTTGACGTGAGCGTGGTCAATGTTTATAACAGGAAAAACATCTTTTACGTTGACAGGATCACGAATGAGATTGTTTACCAGTTGCCGTTCATGCCCAGCCTTGGTGTAAGCCTTGCATTCTGATAATTTAATACCATCTTAATTTAAATGTGATGAAAGCTTTTTTTTCAAGCAGTCTTTTATTTATAGCAGCCATCCTAATCTTTAGTGGTTGTGTTGATAATAATAATACCATGAAACCACCTGTTGCAAAGAAGATCAACAAAGAGCTCACGGCTCATGACCACACACGCATTGACCCATATTACTGGCTTAATGAAAGGGAGAACCCGGAGGTGATCTCCTATCTTGAGGCAGAGAATGCCTATACATCTGCTATGCTGAAGCATACCGCGGAGTTTCAAACGACGCTGTACGATGAAATTGTTGGCAGGATCAAGCAAACTGATATGTCGGTGCCCTACAAGCGCAATGGGTACTATTATTATTCCCGCTATGAAGAAGGAAAGGAGTACCCCGTTTATTGCAGGAAAAAGGGAAACCTTGAGGCTGATGAGGAGATCATGCTTAACGTGAATGAGATGGCCGAAGGATACAGCTATTTCCAGGTTGGAGGCATCTCTGTAAGCCATAATAACAAGATCATTGCGTACGGTGTAGATACAGTGAGCAGGAGAAAGTATACGATCTATTTTAAGGATCTTGAAAGTGGTGAATTATATGATGATGCGATCCAAAACACAACGGGCTACGCACCCTGGGCTGCTGATAACAAAACCGTATTCTACACTCGTAAGGATGAGATGACCCTTCGGGCGGACAAGATATATAAACATGTTCTTGGAGAGGAGCCTGAAGCTGATCCAATGATCTATCATGAAGAGGATGAAACATTCGGCACAGGGGTATCGCTGTCAAAGTCGATGGAATACCTGATGATAGGGTCCTTCAGTACACTTTCGACGGAATACCGTTTCCTGAATTCATCAAAACCTGATGGGGAATTCAAGGTTTTCCAGGCCAGGCAGGAGAAATTGGAATATTTTGTCAGCCATTATAAAAACAAGTTTTACATCAGGACGAACCTGGATGCAAAGAATTTCCGGCTGATGGAAACACCTCTGGTGAAGACCGGCATGAAATACTGGAAGGAAGTGATCCCGCATCGTGAGGATGTGCTTCTCGAGGACTATGATGTATTTAATAAATACCTTGCTCTGCAGGAAAGGATCAACGGCCTGACAGAGATCAGGATACTTAGCCATAATGGCAAAAAGGACTTCTATATTGAGTTCAAAGAGCAAACATATCTGGTTTATCTCTCGACAAACCTGGATTTTGATACAGATCTGCTTCGCTACGGCTATACATCCATGACCATACCAAATTCTGTGTACGATTATAATATGAAAACCGGCGATGCGGAATTACTGAAAAGGCAGGAGGTGGTCGGGGGTTACGATCCTGATGAATATTTTGCTGAAAGACTGTTCGCCACTGCTCCTGATGGCGCCAAGGTGCCGATTTCGCTTGTTTATAAGAAAGGAATTGCGAAGGATGGCAGCAATCCAACGGTGTTATATGGTTATGGTTCCTATGGTTCCAGCATGGATCCGTATTTCAGCTCTGTACGCCTTAGCCTGCTCGACCGTGGCTTCGTCTATGCCATTGCTCATGTCAGGGGTGGCGAGGAGATGGGCCGGTGGTGGTATGAAGATGGCAAACTGTTAAAGAAAAAGAACACATTTACAGATTTTATCAGTTGTGCTGAATTCCTGATCGCTGAAAAATTTACATCTTCTGAAAAGATATTTGCCATGGGAGGCAGCGCAGGCGGCTTGCTCGTGGGAGCAGTAGTGAATATGCGGCCTGAATTGTTCAAGGGAGTGATCGCAGCCGTTCCTTTTGTTGATGTGGTCACTACCATGCAGGATGAAAGTATTCCACTTACTACCGGTGAATATGACGAATGGGGCAATCCAAACGAGAAGGAATATTATGAATACATGCTTTCATATTCACCATATGACAACGTAGAGGCAAAAGATTACCCTGCAATGCTGATCACAACGGGCCTGCACGACTCACAGGTTCAATATTGGGAACCGGCCAAATGGGTGGCTAAAATGAGGGATATGAAAACTGATGATAAGCTGCTTGTCCTTTGGATCAACATGGATTACGGTCATGGTGGTGCATCGGGAAGGTTTCAGCGATATAAGGAAGTCGCATTGGAATATGCTTTCATGATCGATCAGGCAGGAAAGTGAAATCTGAAATCTGATATCAGAAATAAGAAATCAGAAATCAGAAGTGACGTTGCATGTAAGGTTTTCACACCCAACACCCAACACTCAACACCCAAAACTCAAAACTATCTTTTCTGCTAATAGGTTTCCAGTTTAAATCCGGCACCATGAACATTTGTGATGGATAAGCCGGGATCATCCCTGAGATATTTTCGGAGTTTGGCGATAAAAACGTCCATGCTTCTCCCCAGGAAATAATCATCATCACCCCAGACCTCTTTAAGGATGTGATCTCTTGCTACCAGTTTGTCCATGTTTTTGCACAGGATGCATAGCAATGCTGTTTCTTTCCTGGTGAGGGATCGTGTTCCATCTTTTCCGTTCAAGGTCATATTTTCGGCATCGAAGATATATTTTCCCAGTTCAAAGGTCTTCTCCTGCTCTTCATTTTCGCCATCGCTGCCGGATTGGCAGCGGCGCAGGATGGCCCGGATCCTTAAACTTAATTCCTCGGTACTGAAGGGTTTTGCGATATAATCATCACAGCCTGTCTGAAACCCCCTGATTCTGTCCTCTTTCAATGATTTTGCCGTGAGAAAAATAATCGGAATGAGCTTATTCTCTTTCCGGATATCCATGGCAAGTGAAAAACCATCTTTCCTTGGCATCATCACATCAAGGATGCACATATCAAAATCCTGTTTTTTAAAGTGCGACAGCCCTTCCTCCCCATTCCTGGCGAGAACGATGGAGTATTCAAGCATCTCCAGGTAGTCCTGGAGTACCATGCTCAGATTGGGATCATCTTCAACTAATAATATCGTTGCTTTATACATTGGATTCCTGTTTAAGATCTATTGGTAACTCTAATATGAATGTTGTGCCTTTATTAAGTTCACTCTTAAGCTTAATCTTTCCCAGATGAGCTTCAACCATGGTCTTTACATAAAACAGGCCAAGCCCGAAGCCTTTTACGTCATGCAGGTCTTCTGTCGGGACACGATACAGTCTTTTAAAGATGTGTTTCTGGTTTTCCTTGCTGATGCCAATCCCGTTATCACTGACCATGAGGATTATCCTGTCATTTTCATTTTTAGTGCTTATTTTTATCTCAGGGCTTTCAGGTGTATACTTTATTGCATTATCGATGAGGTTGGAAACAATATTGCTGAGATGAGTTTTGTATGCCATGAGATGGTAATGATCTGCTTCAAGTTCAGTGATGATAGTCCCACCTCTTTTCTTTACATCTATCGAAAAGTATTCGGCCATTTTCCGTATGATCCTGTGGAGGTCAACTTCTTTCAGTTTCAGGCTGAATTCGTCTTTGTCCAGAACTGATAGCTGCAGCACCTGTTCTACCTGTTTTTGCAGGCGGCCATTTTCGTCATAAATCACACTGGCATAACGTTTAGTCTTGTATGGGAAATTATTTACATCAGAGTCTAAAAGCATTTCGCTGGACAGGGAGATGGTTGCAATGGGAGTTTTAAATTCATGGATCATATCATTAATGAAATCTGCTTTCACCCGGGACAATTTTTTCATTCTGAACATCACCCTGATGATCAAAAAAAAGCTCGTACTCATGACCAGAAGAAACAATATCGACAGGACGACAGGGACGATCATCTGATTAACTATCATCTTTCCCTGTTCCTCTCTTAACTCTATGCCATCCTTTATCCAGAAGAGTTGGGTGAAAACAATCCCAAGCATGGCAATTACCATTAAGCCGCTTAAAATGGAAACACTCCTTTTGTTCATAAACATATAAACATCCGGGAAGCAATTTGTGTTCATTAACAAATCATTAACAGATATTAACATTGCTTTAACAAACTGCCCGCCAGGCATGCATTACTTTTACTGCGTAAAAAACATTAACTAAAAAAACTTTTAAGAAATGAAAAAACTGATATTAGGAATTGCCCTTACCTGTTTTGTGGCATTTGGAACGATGAGTATTCAGTCGG
>JAGLEK010000042.1 GCA_023145125.1 Bacteroidales bacterium
AGGGCAGTGGTAGCCATGCTTAAGCCAATGGCAACGGCATAAACGATGGTGATCAGTGATTCTGTTATCCCGACGGTGGCCACGGCATCCGGGCCTAATTTTGATACAAAAAAGATATCGACAATGGCAAAGATGGATTCCATTACCATCTCCAGCACCATAGGCACCGACAGCAATAGTATTGCACGCCCGAGTTTTCCGGAGGTGAAATCCTGTTCGGTCCCGCTAATGGATTCCCATATGTCGCGTAAAAGTTGTTTCAATCGTTTTCTTCTTGAATTGTTTTGCGAAGATAGATATGTTGAAGAATATAAATTTTTGTTTTGGTAAATAGATAAATGATAATAGGCAGACACAGGTATAACTCCTGTATGTAGTACTGTAAAAGGGGAATTGATCCAGGATCAGGAAGATGTCCGGAGGGTACCCCTAACCGGGCACTGCAATGTTGAAGAGAAGTGTTTTCATATGGCTCTTCCTGTTTTGAATCAATGCCAAATATATTTATTTTTCGTAATCTTGCAGTTCCTTAAAACTTTAATGTAGTATTTTTGTTAGGTATTTAGTTTAAATCAATAGAAATGACTGAAGAACAAATGCTTTCATTTTATAAGAAATGGTGGATCTCACTCCGTCCATTCTCATTCCCTGCTTCTACTATGCCGGTTGTGTTCGGAACTGTATTGGCATATGTATATGGTGGTGAAGTATTCAATGTATGGTACTTTCTGCTGGCTTTCTTTGGCATGGTATTCCTTCATGCAGGTGCGAATATACTCAACGATATAATTGATTACAGAAAAGGCCTTGACAAGATTCCAGCACCCGTTAGCGGGGGAGTGGTCAGGAGGCTTATCTCCATCAGGGAAGCAAAGATTGCCAGTACTTTGTTGTTCACGGCAGGCACTATTATGGGCCTGGCCCTGGCATATATGACCAGTCCGTGGCTGCTGGTGATCGGCGTCCCCGGAATACTCATTGGTATTTTTTATTCCCTGGGTGGTAAAATAGCCCTGAAATATCATGCTCTCGGCGATCTTGCTGTTTTTCTGAACTTTGGTACACTGGGTGCTTTGGGTGCCTGGTTTGTACAGACCGGCACATTCTCGTGGATCCCTGTGATCTGGGCGTTGCCGATGTCCATGCTGGTGATCGGGATACTCCATGCCAACAACTGGCGTGATATCAAATCCGACAGGGAGGGGAATATCTATACTATAGCTTCAATGATGGGCGATAAAACATCATTAAGGTATTACGGCTACCTGATCTTCGGGCCTTTCTTTGTGGTGTTGGCCCTGATCGTACTGCCTTATTTTGCCTTTCCGAATGTAGCCTTCATGCCATTCACCTTTGGCATCGTGGTCCTGTCACTCCCGATGGCACTTAAGCTCTGGCAAAAAGCTTTGAACCGCAAAGAACCTAAAACTCCGATCGATTTTGTTGCCCTTGATGGTGCAACCGCTCAGTTCAACCTTGTCTTTGGCTTGTTATGCACGCTGGCATTGGTACTTGAGGCGGTAATCAGGATCTGGATATGACATTGACCGAAAAAACGAATAGTGCAAGGGGTAATCAACTGTGGTGGATTACCCTTTTTGCTGTTTGCCTGTTTATATGCATGTTCGTATTTAAGCAGGTCGGCCTTTTCGACTTCTGGTACTGGATGAGCACTAACCTGCTGATCTTGCTTTCTCTTGTTTTTGTGCAAGATAAAAGCAATGGGCAGGAGATATTGCGCGACCTCAGGGAAAAAGCCTTGCAAAAGGTTTTTATTGGCATACTCGCTGCACTGGCGCTTTTTATTGTCTTCTATGTTGGAAACATCCTTATCCGCCTGGTTTTTGAAAAGGCAGGGGAAGGGATACAGAATGTATACTCCTTTAAGCAGGAGGCTTCACCCTTAAGGATCGGCCTGCTGATGCTTCTGATCATTGGCCCCGGCGAAGAATTGTTCTGGCGTGCTTACCTTCAGAGAAGGTTTGGATTGAAATTTGGCAAGATGGCCGGTTTTATCCTGGCTACATTACTATATACAGCCGTCCATGTGGCAACCGGGAACATGGTACTTGTGCTTGCAGCACTTATCTGCGGCATTTTCTGGGGATGGCTCTATATGAGGTACCAGAGCGTGATCATCAATGTGATCAGCCATACGGTTTGGGATATAGGCGTATTTTTACTACTTCCCTTCAATGTTTAGTAGGCGGTAGGCGGTACACCTATGCTAAAGCTTCGGTGTACGAAGTAGGCAGTAGGCAGTATAATATTGAACCCTAATTTAACATTAAAAATTAAAAATTCAAAATTTCATTATCCAGTACACCTACGCTAAAGCTTCGGTGCACGAAGCATCCAGTATCCAGCATCCAGTA
>JAGLEK010000420.1 GCA_023145125.1 Bacteroidales bacterium
GATGGGGACGTGGAAATAACTGATCTTCCTGTTTATACTTCCTCCAACCATAGTACTATCAAGATTATGATTACCTATAGGATATACAGCCACATTGGATGCTCCCATCCCGCTTTTAACAAGGCAACCGGTATATAAAAACCAACCGGTTTCTTTCTTCAGCCTGAAGTCGAAATAAAAACCAATGTTGAATTGATTTAATCCCTTGGCTCCCTCAGTCTGTAACATATAGGTCCTGTCCAAACCGCCGGTAAGGCCGAATTCAATGGCCCCTGAGTTGAGCTTGTCGCCAAGCAAAATAGAGATTAGTATCTGCGACCTCGACAGGCTCGAAAGCATCATAAGGCTTAGCAGAATGATCAGGGGCTTTAGGAGTCGTGTTTTTTGCATTTAATGTGTAGTATTGAAAAGTATATATATACAAAGATAATTATGTTTTCTGTAACCTTTCCCTGTATTAATTCACCACCACTATATGGCCTCAGTCTTCCATATCGGGAATATCACCTTTTGCTGAAAGTATGATTGCCAGGTAACGGGTAGAGGGGATCTGGCTGCATACAATAACGATGACCGCCATGATGGGTACGGCAAGGATCATTCCTACGATTCCCCAGATCATCCCCCAGAAAGCCAGGGCAACAATAATAGTGACAGGAGCAAGGTTGGTTCCCTTACCCTGGATCATTGGCTGAATGAAATTTCCAATAATGATCTGAATAACTTCCAGGACTGCAAAAACATAAATAAACTGCATCAGCTGTCCTGTTATTATCACGGCAAAAATTGCAGGGAGAATGGAGGAGATCAGAGGGCCGATATAGGGAATAAAATTCAGGATAAATATCAGGAATGACCATAAGAAGGCATATTCAACCCCCATAATAATAAGAATCACATAACTAACTGCTCCGGTAACCAGGCTTATGCCAGCCATGGACGCGATGAAATAACTGATGGAATCACTGATATTCCTTAAGTTGTGCATGAATTTTACGTATTGATGGCCTTTTTTAGGAAATAATTTTTCCAGTTTTATCTTATGCGATGCGTCTTCCATGAGGAAAAAGATGACATATATAAGTACAACTGCAGAGCTGGCTACGATTCCCGATAATGAACTTACAAGAGAAGTTGCCATTGCCGACAGGTCGAGTTTGCTGAGCCATTCTTGCAGGTATTCCGTATAGTTTGGATTGTTTATCAAGGCAGTTGCTTTATCATAGGCATTGTCAAAATTTGAAAGGTATTCAGGCATTGTTGCCACAATTCCTTCAATATTTTGGATCAATAGCTCCACCACGAGGGATAAAATCAAAAATATGATGATAAAAGCCAGAATGCTACGCATCAGGGAAGGAAGTGACTTTCCCCGGATTTTAATTTTCCCCAGGGATAGCTTTAATTGATTAATGATGAACCAAATAAGAAAAGCAATCACAATGGGCTTGAAAATGCTGCCAAAATAGATCAAAACAATGACTACTAAAGTGAAGGATGCCAGTGCATAAAAAATTGAAGAAGAACTCATTTTTGGTATCAGTGATTCATTTTCCATAGTCGGCCTTGGTTAATGTAAACAGAATATCTATTTCTTATTATCTTTTTTAATGTTTGACTGGCCAGCTTCGTCTCCATCGGGCTCTTTATCGTCCTTTTTCGATTTGAATAAACCAAAGAATTCACTGAACAGTGATTCCATGATCACATACCTGAGCGATTGGGCATTGGCCTTTATCTTTACTTTGTCGGCATCGATCTTATGATTTAGCATTTCCCTTTCAAGCTTCAACCCTTTAAGGCTTTTAGATTGGCTTATATCCAGGCTCATAACAGATACTATGAGTTTAACAAAAAGATTTGAAAGAGGAGGCCTTTTGGTTTTTATCATTTTGAATATGATCAGGGCAATAACCAGCACATAAAAGCCGGAAACGATCCAAAATCCCCAATAATCATTTGCCAGGACATCATTTAAGTATCCTGCCAGGGCAAAAGACCAAAAAACAATAATAATCAAAAGCAAAAGTGACAGTATAAAGACCGTGGCCAGTATCCCAAGGTAAACTGACAGCTTTTCTGTTTGTTTTACCGAGAACAGCTTCAGATAGTCCCTGACCAAACTTTCTGTATCGTCCGATATATTATTTATGTTGTTTTTTAGTGATGCCATAATTTGATTCGATAGTGGTTATGATGTTATGAATTCTTTCCTTAAGGTCTTTGGCTTCTTTGGTATCTATACCTTCAATCTGTTCCAGTATTTCACTCAGGGTAGCTAAATGTTTCGAAAGGGGCCTGTCGCCATCGCCTTTCCCCCAAACATAATTACCCAGAAGCAATCCGGCTATTGCGCCAATGGCAACTGCAGCAATGAGCCTGTAGTTTTCCTTTTCGAATGTCATGCTATATTTTTTTAAAACTAATCAATAATGTCGGTACCGGATATTAATCTCAAGTCTCAATACAATCTTCGTAATATATTAGTACTTTCTTATGGAAGGCTCGCCTTAAAGGCATTATAGCTTTCCACATAAGTATTCCCTTCCTTACCGCCTAACCCCTGCCATACTTCAGTGATCTTTTCAATGCGGTTTTCGGGAGAAGGATGGGTGCTAAGAAATTCAGGTGGGTGAGGAGAACCTTCCATCTTGATAAAGAAATCGGCAATACCCCTGGCTTCATATGATGTCTGGTAAAGGAATTTCACCGAGTATTCATCTGCCTCATATTCATGATCGCGGCTGAAGGCAAGAGTGCCCAGTCCATACGCATAGCTGGCAATGATCTCAGTGAGTTGGCCGGGTGCCTGGCCAAGCAAAATGGAAAGCATGATCTGTATACCGTAAGCCTTGGTGATCTGGTTGGTGCTGTGCCTTAGATCGCAGTGTGCCATCTCATGGGCCATTACCCCGGCAAACTGGGCTTCATTATCAAGGTATTTGATGATGCCGGTGTAAAAATACATATAGCCACCGGGTGTGGCAAAGGCATTTAACATGGAATCATTTTTGATGATGTAGACCTTCCACTCAAATTTGTCTTCATAAAACAGCATACCAGTATTCAGGATAGAATCACGGATACGGTTAATATGTTGATATGCCTCAGGATGCGCAGATGCATCAAGCAAAGGAAAATCCTGTGGGTTGGCAGCAATCTCCTCTTCCATCGATTTACCGAATGCTATATCATCATCGACCGAAAAAAGGTTTATGGGGCTTTCGTCACTGCCCTTATTACATGATGAGGCAATGAAAACGACAAGGATCAGTGATAATATTAAGCTGCTGCTGAATTTTTTCACAATGATTGTTTTTTGAAGTGACTAAAAATAATTGAAATACAAAAATACAAAAGACTATGGATGCATACAAACCTTTGAATATTTGAAACAAGCTTACAGGCTAATCTTCTTCATCTTCATGCTTCTTTTTATCCGAATTCGATACATACTTCCCAACAATGAGTGCAATAACCACTGCCAGGTAGATTTGCCCTGCCAGGCTGAAGAATACAGCCGATGCCCTGGCTAATTGTGACACCGGTGTTATATCCCCATAACCAAGTGTTGTGATGGTTACATAACTAAAATATCGCAAATCCGATGGATCCGTTGCATCAAAGTTCCCGCTAAATGCCATATTATCTCGAAAATAAATAAGCAAATTGCATTCTCCGGCGATCAGCCCAAATAAGATATAAATTGTGATCACGCCAAATACTACATTGGCATTAACCTTCTTGCTATCTAATATCTGAATGATGATATGATAAATGATTACTATAATGAATAGTGTCACGATCAACTTTTCATATAGGTATATTTTGTGTCCAAGGTCAGAATGGTCAGGAACCCACACAAGGAAAACACTTATTATGGCGAAGAACAGCATAATGATAATAATTCTTCGACTATGCCTTACCAGGTTAATATTGGCCAGCATGAATATTGAAAAAGTTATTTCATTGATCAGGGCGTTATGCCTGTCGGGAAAGAATGAGACAAGGAATACCTGTAAAAGGGTCGCAAAAAACAGATATAAATACCTATTGTCTTTAAGATTCTGGTTGAGGTTGCTTCGGAAATCCATGTTGGCTGATTTATTTCAGTTTTATCAAAAATAGGAGATTTTCATGGTATATGCAAATTGGTTTGGGTACGGGGTATGGGGTATGGGGTGCGGGGTTGGTTGACGGTTGACGGTTGACGGTTGACGATTGACGGTTGGCGGTTGATCTTACATGGTGCATGTAGAATGTCGAATGCAGAATGCCTGCCTGCCGGTAGGCAGGGACAATGATCCCCCATCAATTATAAACAATCCGGCCCTTTATTTTTCTGGTGTCCTGAAAAGAGCTTCCATCGCGCAACCAGCGAAGCTGAGAATCGGGGACCTCCGGAAACGATAGAAAAAATGTCGATGGTACTCACATACACATCTACAAACCATGTATCATATCCCAGTCCGACAGCACCCCTGCCAACGTCGAGCAGGTCATAGGTATATCCACCTAACAGGATGGGCCATTTGGGTTTATACCTGTATTGAA
The DNA here is from genome assembly GCA_023145125.1 of Bacteroidales bacterium. GTDB lineage: Bacteria > Bacteroidota > Bacteroidia > Bacteroidales > B18-G4 > B18-G4. The sequence continues at coordinate 4,555 of JAGLEK010000420.1, forward strand.
ATCCCATGGAGAACCTGGGAGCTGTAAAGTTCGAAGGCTGGTTGTTCAGTCCCTGGTTGTAATCGAAGCCAACCAGGAGTTCCCCTGGGAAGCGCTTAAACATTTCCTCAAATCGTAAGGCTACACCAAGTCTTAAAGTGGTAGGCATTGGCGTTCTGAAGTCTTCCTTGCTTTCCCTCACCAGGTTGATCCCATGCGAAAGGGAGTCGATGGTCTCATAGTCGATTACGCCGCTGATATCGATATAACCATTGAAATCTGATGATCTTGCTGAGCCTGTCCAGTTAATACTTCCAATATCTGTGACGGCCAATCCCAGTATCCATCCTTTCCGCAATTCTGCTCCCGCACCGATGTCAATGCCAAAGCCCCTTCCTGCCGGTTTCAATTTCATAAAACCCGGAGGGGGATCTGCATGACCCTGGTTAAACGAATTTGCAACATCAAGGTCTTCCGAAAAGGCATAAATAGCATGTGCCTGATAATCCCCACTTAAGGTTTGTGTTGCAGTTGAGTAGTTCACATTTGCTGATAAGCCTATATCGGTATATGCATAGGTCATAACGTATTTTGTTGTGATCCCCCCCGAAATATTCCTGATAAGCCCGGGCTTGTTCCGGTATATGCTTTGGTCTTTGTAAAGATACCTGCTGTAGGAAATGGCATAGGTCCTGATCCACCATGCCTTGAAAGCGAACTTATCCAGCGAAAAACTACCGTCAGGGATTTCAGTCCCATAATTTACATCAAGAATAATATCCGGAATATCCATATACCCGGTCATGTAATCCGACATTGAGAAGGCAAAACTGCCAATTCTTTCATTGGGGTGATATGATGCAGATAAAAATCCGAGTAACATATCTACAAACATGATCCCGTTATTATCGATGGCCACTTGAAATTTCTCTTTGTCAAGGCTGATCAGTCCATCACTTTTAAGTTTATTTGTAGAGTAATAATCAAAGGTGCTTAATGCATCACCAACACCATATTGCTGGGCGGTCGTGTTCGGGAAAATAAACGAAACCTTAAACTCACCTCCTTTTTTTGCAAGCAAGCCCGGGTTTTTCCCGATGGCATAAAGGTCGTAGGTGGTGGCATTATATGTATTTCCCATTCCAAGGCTACGGGCATCGGTAACACCGAAAGAGCCATATTGGGCATTTCCGGTCATCGACAGGATTGCAACAAATAATATGAATATAAACCACCGAATCATTCGCATTGCTAATATAACAAAAGTAAGTGCATTGTGTTGTTCAATGACATCTAAATTATTTCATACATTTGTGTCTGACAGCAAACAGCAATTTATTTAGATTCTAATCAAAAAGACTTCAGAAATGAGAAAAGCAGCTATTTTTTTCCTGGCAATTAGCCTGATGATACCACTGAGCGGCCTGGCCCAGAAGAAATCTACTTCATATTTTACCAGCGGTACTGAGTTCATCTTCTCTTTTGCATCTATTGACAATAATGGTAATGATGGTGGTAACGTAATGCGTTTCAGCGGTTTTTTGCACCTGCAGGGGATGTACAATTACGATTTTAATAAATCTGTTGGATTATTTACCGGTCTTGCACTGCGGAATGTTGGTTTTATTTACAATAATCCGGAAACAGGACTGAAGAAAAAATACAGAACTTATAATGTCGGGATTCCTGTTGGCTTTAAACTGGGCTCCATGGGTAAGACACATATGTTTGCAGGCTATGAGATTGAATTTCCGACCAATTACAAAGAAAAAACCTTCAACAACGAAAGAAAAGACGATAAATTCAATATTTGGTTCACTACGAGGGTCCCTGCTTTTTACAATACGGTCTTTGTAGGTATGCAGTTTAAGTATGGACTGAGCCTGAAGTTTAAGTACTACCTGACAAACTTCTTTAAACAATCTTACAGCGAGGTAAACCAGGATGGAATAACTGAATATCCCTATGAGAATATTGATGTAAGAATATTCTATTTCTCATTGAGTTTTAATCTTTTCAGGGATGCACATTTCAATTATACAAAAGAGGAGATGATGCATAAATTTTAATCCTTTGTTAACTAAATGAATGGCCCGAACGGCTCGTCTTATAACCTTGATCATTTCATTGCTGCTGGTATTCCCGGCCGGGGCCCAGGGTATTTTAAATAAGTTATCCGGGGAGTATGATACGAACTATATTGAGTCCTATCTTGACCACCTCACAACCAGGGTATATGCTTCAATGAAGACTGCTGAGGTATCTTTGCGGGATCAGGATATTAAAAAGGATCTGATCTATCATCCCAATAATGCCCTTATTCTGGGTGTTGGGTTTAATTATGGCGTTCTTGGCCTGAATATCGGGTTCGACTTCCCGTTTATTAATAATGATGATGACCAATACGGCAAGACAAGTTACCTGGATCTCCAGACACATATTTATTTCAGGCCCATTATCCTTGATATCTATTTGCAGTCTTATAAAGGTTATCATCTTACAAAACCTAATGACTGGGTCACAAACTGGCCATCCACAGATACCTTTCCTACGCGTCCGGATATGAGTTCGATTAGCATTGGACTTAACGGACATTATATATTTAACCACAAGAAATTTTCCTATCGGGCCCCATTTCTGCAAAATGAATGGCAGAAAAAGAGTGCAGGCTCATTCTTAGTTGGAGGGAGCTCGTTTTATGTAGACACAAAAGGCGATTCATCATTGATCCCCAGGGGAGACACAATTTTTTTCGAGGGAACCCACTTTAATCGGTCACGCATAGCCAATGTTGGTGTAAATGCCGGCTACGCACAAACTTTTGTTGTAAAACAGCATTTTTTTCTGACCATGTCCCTGGTGGGAGGATTATCCGGCGGAGGATCATGGATATATACGAGCGAAGAAGGGGAGCCCGACCGTTCAGGATTTACGATTGCCGGTAATATTTCCGGCAGGGTCGCCATTGGCTATAACAGCAAAAGGTTTTTTACAGGTATTTCATATCTATGGGTATTCGTCAGGAACCAATCGCCTGTTCCACAAACCTGGCTTGGATACGATACAGGCATGTTCCGTTTCAACGTCGTTTACCGCTTCCGGTTGAAGAAAGATCTGCGTTTTCTTAGCAGAACGGAGGGGGAGTAGGCGGTAGGCAGTAGGCAGTAGGCAGTAAGCGGTAGGCTGTAAAAATGGCGAACACCAGAAAACCTTCCCCGCCTGTTTCTGTATAGATGGGCCCTCCATCAGATAATCGATGCTTATACCAATCAGGAATTGAATCACTTACTGGACTATTCATAATATTCTATAAGACGTTTGAGAACCGGCTTTATTGCATTTTATATTTAATAATTTATAAATTTAAATAGATTACTATTTATTAATGATTGGAAGTATAAATCTCCCTTTAAATAAACCCCGTGTTGTAAACCCTAAAAGTAGTACTTTTGTTTTCATATAAAAACTGAACAATCACCTTAAGCATTTGTTATACAATTTGAATTTAGTGTTAATCAAAATCATATTTCAATGAAAAGATCTATTCTACGTATTCTTTATCCCGGTTTGCTATTTGCAATCATGGGCTTAGTGATCGCTTCATGCAGTAAGTACCCGACTTACGATGTAAACACAAGTGATTTAGACATGGTGTGGACGAACTACGATGACGCCATAAAATTTGCACAATATAAAACCTATTATGTTGCTGACACACTTCTTATTGATAGCACAGCAACTCCTGAGGAGAAAGCAGAGATTCAGGAATATTATGAATCTATTCTTGCAGAAGTAAATGCAAATATGCAAGCCCTGAATTATGTCAGGGTGGATTCTTCTGCCGATCCGGATATTGGAATGGGAATTTCTATCGTTACACGTACAAATCATGTTATCTCGTATAGTTACTGGTATTATTATCCGGGATATTGGGGATGGCCGGGCTATGGGTATTATTATCCATGGGGAACCTACCTTGGATCGTATGAAGAGGGAGCACTTATTATTGATATGGTAGACCTGAAAAACATTGATACTATCAACAAAAAGATCAATGTAATGTGGGCTGCCCTTATTGGTGGCGTACTTACCGGCAGGGGTAGTACTGTGATATCCCAACGGTTGATTGGCGGGATTGATCAGGCCTATGTGCAATCTCCTTATCTGGGCACCAGTCAGTAATCATATCTTATAAACAGAAAAAATAATACCATGAAAAAATATTTTCTTATCAGTATAATCGCGCTTTGCGCAGTGTTCTTTACAAAAACCGCTACTGCCCAATATGAAACCCATTGGGAGATTCAATGGAATGTCTCTGTCCCTACCGGTGATTTTGAAAACTGGATCAATGAAACAAGTGTTCGCGGGATGGAATTTGGAGGTAATTATCATTTTGAAACAGGTGTAACCCTCGGTGGTGCTATAGGCTATGCTGCATTCTTCAAAAAAACAGGAAAAATAACCGTTGACTACGACAATACAAATACAGTAACAGCAATACATTTCAGGGATCTGTACAGTTATTTCTTTGTTGCCGAAGGAGGGTATGCCTACCAGTCTGACTTTTTTATCTCTCCATATGCCCGTATAGGCATCGGGGCGTACTATACAGAGCAAGTCACTCAGATCGGTTTAATCTATTGGAGAGACGAGACCTGGAATTTTGGTTTACGTCCGGAAATTGGTGCTTTAATTGAGATTCCAAATTCAGGTATGGGATTTATTGTCAATGCTAAATATAACTCGGCATTAAATTATGGCAATAATCTTAATAACCTGAACTACTTCGCATTTGGTGTCGGTATTATTTTTGGATTTTAGTTAGCATTTTAACTCAACTCATACAGGGAAAGGCATGTAATGGTATGTCCGGATGTTTCCTTGTTTAAAGATTCTATTTTATGAATTTCAAAAACCTGTTTTTTATATCAGCAATGCTGATATTGATGGTAGCATGCGGTCCCACCACGAAAGTCACAGGATCCTGGACCAGGCTTGATCACGAGCCTGAGCAGTTCAAAAAAATTGTGATATTAGGCATTGCCCAAAATTCTCAAAACCGCAGGATCTTCGAGGACCATGTTGAGACCCGGCTGGAAGAAAAAGGCTATCCTGTAGTAGCAGCGCTTGACTATCTTCCGCCCAATGCTGCTATTGGAACCATTACAGAAGAAATCGTCATGGATATCTTTGCTGCAGCTGACATTGATGCCGTTTTCACCATGAGTATGAGACACCAGGAAGATACCCGCCGCTATGTGCCGGGCAGCAGCTATTATATGCCATATAATTATAATGTAGGCTTTTATGATTATTACGGGGGATTTAATAACTACTATTACTCTCCCGGATATTATACCGGTTCAGTGCAAATATTTCTGGAGGCCAACTTTTTTGATTTTGAAAGCGGTGAATTGTTGTGGTCAGCACAGACCAAGACAACAGATTTGACGAACATCGATAAAATGGCAGTTGAATTTGCCGATGTCATCGTTGCCGATTTCATAAGGCAAAATGTTGTACCTGCCCCTGAAGTAAGTAAGAAGAAATAAGACGAACCTATCCTGCTTGTCCTGCCGGGCCCTGGTATTTAGCGGACCCAAACCCCAGAATCGGGTAAAACACGATTGGCAAAAGGATCAATCCAATGGTAAACCCTTCTGTTTTCCCAAAACTCTTTGATAAGAGGTTGGTCATCCATATTGCAAAGATGATGTTGATGAATGGGATCATCATTAAAAGAAGCCACCACCAGGGTTTTCCGACTATTTCCAACATCACCAGGATGTTATAGATCGGAATAAGAACAGCCCAGCCGGGTTTTCCCGCTTTTGCATAGATCTTCCATTGGGCAATGATCAGGAAAACAGCAATGGCCACCCAAAAAATAATGTAAATACCAAATCCTTCTTCAGTAGTCATGAGAATGAGTTTTTAAGGTTAATAAAATTATCACGTGGATATAAAATTAGTAAAATTTCAATCCAAATAAAAGTCTTCCCTTAAAAAATAAAGGAAGGCTTAATAAATTATTTAAGTATTTTTTGAAATTAACTACCCAAAGTAGCTACCATTACAGCTTTAATGGTGTGCAGCCTGTTTTCGGCCTCATCAAAAACGATGGAAGCTTCTGATTCGAACACATCATCGGTAACCTCCATGGCATCAACCCCAAATTTCTTGTAGATATCTTCTCCTACTTTTGTTTCCTTATTATGGAAAGAGGGAAGGCAATGCAGGAATTTAGTATTGGTATTACCGGTCTTGTGCATCAGTTCCTTGTTTATCTGGTATGGCATCATCATTTTTATCCTGCGCTCAAATTCTGAATCCGGTTCACCCATCGATACCCACACATCGGTATAAAGGAAATCAACACCTTTTACAGCCTTATCAGTATCTTGCGTGATAGTGATCTTTGCACCTGTCTCCTTAGCTATCTCTTTACATTGTTTTACGAGTTTTTCGTCTGGATGGAATTCTTTCGGAGCAGCGGCCCTGAAATCCATGCCCATCTTGGCAGCCCCGACCATCAGAGAATTACCCATGTTATTACGGGCATCGCCAAGGTAGCAGAAAGAAACCCGATGTAAAGGTTTATCACTATGCTCCATCATGGTAAGAAAATCTGCCAGGATCTGTGTAGGGTGGTATTCATTGGTGAGCCCATTCCATACAGGCACGCCTGCATACGCTCCAAGTTCTTCAACGATATCCTGTCCGAAACCACGGTATTCAATTCCGTCATACATGCGTCCGAGCACCCTGGCAGTGTCTTTCATGCTTTCCTTTTTACCGATCTGGGTGCCCGAAGGCCCGAGGTAGGTAACCAGGGCTCCCTGGTCGAAAGCAGCAACTTCAAAGGCACAACGCGTCCGTGTCGAAGCCTTTTCAAATATCAGGGCAATGTTCTTACCCTTCAGGCGCTGTTGTTCTGTTCCTGAATATTTAGCCTTTTTTAGGTCGAAGGAAAGATCGAGGAGAAATTTGATCTCTTTGGGTGTGAAGTCGAGAAGCTTCAAAAAATTCCTGTTTCTGAGATTAAATGCCATCAGTATAAGTCTTTATAAATATAAGTACTGAAAAAATGTTATTTCATTAACGATTACAAAATTAGAAAATTTTACACTCAAAAGTGAAAACTTATAACTAACTCAACAACCTGTCCTGAGCGAAGTCGAAGGGCTCAACCCTCAACACTTAAAACTTAGTTATATTTGTATATGCTCATTATAAATGACATCATGGTCTCTGACGACCTTTACCTGGTGAAATTCCTGTGTCCGCTCGAAAAATGCCGGGGCGCATGCTGCGTGGAAGGCGATGCCGGGGCCCCACTCGAGGAAGAAGAAATCGCCCATCTCGAGGACTATGTGGATAAGATCATCGATTATATGCTTCCTGAAGGTATTGAAGCAGTAAAGCAAAGCGGCGTTTTTGATTATGATGTCGATGGTACGTATGTTACGCCATTGATCCGTGGTGGCGACTGTGCATTTATTAATTTTACGAAGGGCATTGCCTGGTGTGCCATAGAAAAAGCACATGAGGAAGGAAAGATCCCGTTTCAAAAACCGTTATCATGCCACCTTTATCCTGTAAGACTGGCTAAGGTTGGAGAAACTGAAGCAGTGAATTACCATAAATGGCAGATTTGCACCCCGGCACTTGATGCCGGGACAAGGGAAGGAATTCCATTATATGTCTTCCTGAAGGATGCCCTGATCAGAAAATATGGGGAAAGTTGGTATCATAAGCTGACAGAAGAGATTGAAAAGATAGAGAAATAAGCAATAACCTTATCATATTTTAATTATGGCTGCAGCTTCAGCTGCTGCCATGCTTGCAAGCTCTTTGTCGATATGAAACAGTCCTCCTTTTTCACCTTCGGTAAGCCTGAACTTATCGATGATAGACCTGGCAAGGCTTTCTTCTTCGATCTGTTCCGTCACATACCATTGCAGGAAATTCAGGGTGTTGAAGTCTTTTTCTTCCATAGAAATTTCAACCAGCTTGTTGATGAGAGAGGTCACAAGGAGCTCATGCTCGAGCACCTTTTCAAAAACGTCCTGCAGTGAGTTGAATTCTGCAGTCGGTTCTTCCAGGGCCATCAGGCGGGCATGTCCTCCCCTGTCATTTACATAGCTGAGGAGCTTGAGTGAATGCTCACGTTCTTCGGTGGCATGCATAAATAAAAATGCTGCCGCACCGGCATAGCCATTCACCTCACACCATGAAGCCATAGATAAATATAATCTTGATGATTCTTCTTCGGCTTTGATCTGTTCAATAATGGCCTTCTCGAGTCTTGAGTTTAACATAGCAGTAAATTTTTCAGGTTCTTATTCTGGGTTTTACAAAGGTAAGCAACCTTTGAAACACTGGCAAATGTTGGTTGAATTGGTTAAACTACTTGAATTGGTTGAACTGGTTGAATTGGGAGGTTCGAATTTCGAATTTCGGATTTCGGATATCGAATATCATTTAGCTTTTCAACGCTTCCGCCCCACTTACAATCTCCAGGATCTCACTCGTGATCGATGCCTGACGGGCCTTGTTATAAGAAAGCTTGAGTTCCTTGAGCATTTCTGTGGCGTTATCGGTAGCCATATGCATGGCGGTCATCCTGGCGCCATGCTCTGAAGCAAAAGAATCAAGTAAAGTTTTGTAGAATTGAATTTTCAGGCTTTTTGGGACGAGCTCACGCACAATATCTTCCTTGTTAGGTTCAAAGATGTAGTCTACCTTAAGTGAAGAATCTTCATCATCCGGTGGAAGGATTGGCAGGAATTGCTCGGTTAACAGTACCTGCATGGCTGCATTTTTAAACTGGTTGTAAATAATTTCAATGCGGTCGTATTTTTTTTCTGTAAAATCTTCCATCAGGCCTTCGGCAATGGCAATGGCATTTTCGTATTCCAGCTTCTCGAAAAGCTCAATATTCTCTTTTACAACCGGAAAGCCTTGCCTGCTAAAGTGTTCTGCACCTTTCTTGCCAATACAAAAAAGTGAAAGGCCACCTTGTGCGTGCACATCTTTATAGGTCGTGCGTATGAGATTTTCTGCCTGCTTGATCACGTTTGCATTGAATGCACCGCATAGCCCGCGGTTTGAAGTAACCACCACCAGCAGGACCTTTTTCACTTCCCTTTTGTCAGAAAATGCAGCCTCATCAGATTGATCCAAGCCTGCACTCAGGCCCTGAAGGAATTCCTGGAGTTTCTGGGCGTAAGGACGTAATTGCAGGATGGCGGCCATAGATCTCCTAAGCTTGGAGGCAGCAACAAGCTTCATGGCGCTGGTGATCTGTTTGGTAGAATTAACAGAATCGATCCTGTTTCTTACTTCCTTTAGGTTAGGCATGGTTTTTCTCTCGTTTATTCCTTTTATTCTGAATACCTGTCAGCAATATTTTTCGCGGCCACATCAAGGATCTTGGTAATATCATCGTTAAAAATGCCTTTTTTTAGCTCCCCAAGTGTCTTGCTGTGTTTTTCTTCCATGAAGTGGAGAAATTCTTCTTCAAAATCCTTAATACTTTTAACCGGAACATTTTTGAGCAGCCCCGTGGATCCGCAATAAATGATTGCGATCTGTTTTCCCACAGGAACCGGTGAATATTGGTCCTGTTTCAGGATCTCAACATTTCGCTTCCCTTTTTCTAGTACTGCCATGGTGGCGGCATCCAGGTCGGAGCCGAATTTGGCAAAAGCTTCCAGTTCGCGGTACTGGGCCTGATCAAGTTTAAGGGTTCCCGCTACTTTCTTCATGGCCTTCACCTGTGCATTACCACCAACCCGGGATACAGAGATACCCACGTTAATGGCGGGACGGATCCCTGCATTAAAGAGATTGGATTCAAGGAAGATCTGTCCGTCGGTGATCGATATCACGTTAGTTGGGATATATGCTGATACGTCGCCGGCCTGTGTTTCGATGATTGGAAGTGCTGTAAGTGAACCTCCGCCTTTGACCTTACCTTTAAGACATTCCGGCAGGTCGTTCATATTAGCAGCGATCTTGTCAGAAGAGATAATCCTTGCAGCCCTCTCAAGCAGGCGTGAATGCAGGTAAAACACATCACCCGGGTAAGCTTCACGTCCGGGAGGCCTTCTGAGCAGCAATGATACTTCACGATAAGCAACGGCCTGTTTTGAAAGGTCATCATAAATTACCAGGGCCGGCCTGCCGGTATCCCTGAAATATTCGCCAATGGATGCACCGGCAAAAGGCGCATAAAATTGCATCGCTGCCGGGTCTGAAGCAGTGGCTGTGATCACCACTGTGTATTTCATGGCTCCATTGTCTTCAAGGGTCTTCACAGTATTGGCTACCGAAGAGCCTTTTTGTCCGATCGCAACATAGATACAATATACAGGTTCGCCTTTTTCAAAATTTTCTTTCTGGTTTATGATGGTATCAATGGCAATGGCACTTTTTCCTGTCTGGCGGTCGCCGATGATGAGCTCACGCTGGCCCCGGCCTATCGGGATCATGGCATCAATGGCTTTGATACCTGTTTGCAGGGGCTGGTTAACCGGTTGGCGGTAAATAACACCGGGAGCTTTTCTTTCAAGGGGCATAAGGAAAGACTCTCCTTCAATCGCGCCTTTGCCGTCGATGGGTTCGCCAAGGGTATTTATCACCCGGCCGAGCATGCCTTCGCTAACATTGATGGATGCTATCTGGCCGGTACGCTTTACACTGTCTCCTTCTTTAACATTTTCCGGTTCTCCAAGCAGCACAACACCTACATTATCCTGTTCAAGGTTAAGGACGATCCCTTTCAAGCCTGTTTTTTCAAATTCTATCAACTCACCTGATTCAGCATTGTTCATCCCGTAAATACGTGCGATGCCGTCACCTACTTCCAATACGGTGCCTACCTCCTCTAATTCGGCTACATTTTGGTATCCCGACAATTCCTTGCGCAGGATGGCGGATACTTCAGCTGGTTTTATTGATGCCATATATTGTATTTTTTAATATTCCCTTTTAAATAAATTGATCTCTGCCGAACCCTTTTTCAGCTTCTTGAGCTGATAAGCGATGCTGGCGTCGTATTTATAGTCATCATAATGCATTACAAAGCCCCCGACAAGCTCTTCCTTTACTTCCTCGATAAGTTCAACTGTGCCCTTTGTCTGGCCTTCCAGTAAAGTGATAACCTTCTTACGGATCTCATCGCTGATGGCGGTAGCACTTGCAAAATAAATTGTAAAAATGTTCTTGAATTTTTTATATGCGAAAATGAATTCCTCAGCGATCTGGTTGACGAAAATTTCTCTTTTCTTCCTGGTAATGATATTCAGGTATCTCATGCTGAGTTCACCGATCTTATCTTTAAATATGGCCCTGATCACACTATTTTTCTTCTCAGAACGGATCACAGGGCTCTTTAACAATTGAGAGAAGTCTTTGTTGGATAAGCAAACCGACATGATAAGCTCCATGTCTGCTTTGGTTTCCTCAACGACATTCATCTCAAGCGCTAACCCGAACAGGGCCTTGGCATACCGTTTTGCGATCAATGAATTAGGCATATGCTTAATTGAGATTGGCGTTTTCAATCAGGTTTTTAATATAGACTTCCTGCTTATTGTCGGCTGAAAGCTCTCTTTCAAGGATTTTTTCAGCAACTTCAATGGAAATGGATGCGATCTGATTCTTCAGGTCTGTCATGGCAGCCATCTTCTCATTCTCGATCCTTTCCTTGGCATTTTCGACTATATTATTGGCCTCTTCGTTTGCTTTCACCCTTGCTTCTTCAATGATTGACTCCTTCACTTTCCGGGCTTCACGCAGGATCACATTACGTTCTCCCTGGGCCTCTTTCAGCAGTTTTTCATTGCCTGCCTTAAGAGTTTTCATCTCTTCCCTGGCCAGGTTGGCCTGGTTCAGGGCTTCATCAATGGTTTCTTCCCTGTCGTGAAGCGATTTAAGGATAGGTTTCCATGCATAGCGACGCAGGACAAAGATCAAAATGGCAAAGGATATGGTCATCCATAGGATCAGGCCTATTCCGGGGCTAACTATTTCCATTATTCTTTTTTTTAATTCAGTAAAAAGTCCCCTGCATAACAACCAACCGTTGAAATGCAGGGAACGCTGCCCGGCCTTTTACATAAGGACGAGCAAGAAACTTACGACAATAGCAAAAAATGCCACACCTTCAATAAGCGCGGCGGCGATGATCATATTTGATCTGATATCACCGACTGCTTCCGGCTGGCGTGCAATGGATTCAACAGCACCGCGACCGATCTGGCCTATGCCAATACCGGCGCCGATAGCTGCGATCCCTGCTCCTAAGCCGGCACCCATCTGTGCGATTGGGGTAAGATCAATTGCTGTCTCTAACATAATACTTAAAAGACTCATAATACTAATTATTTAATGGTTATTACAAGGTTCGTTAATGATGTTCTTCTATTGCCATACCAAAATAGAGGGCAGACAAAAGCGTAAATACATAGGCCTGGATGAATGCAACCAGCAATTCAAGCAAGCTCATAAATACGGCAAAAGGTATTGAAAATCCTATGCCGATACCCAGGCCCAGAAATGAGTTAATATTTCCAAAGATAAATATCAGGCTAATGAAGCCCAGGATGATGGTATGTCCGGCAGTGATGTTTGCAAAAAGACGGACCATCAACACAAAAGGTTTTGTGAATATTCCAACGATCTCCACTATAGGCATTAATGGTATCGGAAATTTCAACCACCATGGCACCCCCGGCGCATTAATAATATGTTGCCAGTATCCGCGATTGCCACTGAATGTGGTGATCAGGAACGTGAATATTGCCATCACCCCCGTAACGGCTATATTACCGGTTACATTTGCCCCGCCGGGAAAGAATGGGATGAGCCCCATCAGGTTATTCAGGAAGATGAAGAAGAATATTGTGAGCAGGAAAGGCATGTACCTCTCGTATTTTTTTTCGCCTATGGAAGACCTGGCAATGTCATCACGCACAAAGATTATGATAGGCTCCAATAAAGACTGCATACCCTTTGGGGACTGGCCTTCCCTTTTCCTGTAGGCCCTGGCTATGGATGTAAAAATGAGAATAAGCAGAATGCAACTCATAAATATTGACAGAACATTCTTGGTAATAGACAGGTCGAGGGGAAGCGTAGCTGAGTTTTCTTCGCCTATGATCTCGTCGTCAACCATACCACGCTGCACAGCTCTTAGTATCTTGCCCTTGTTCTCACCTTCTTCCTCAAGATAAAAGCCATTGTGCTGGTGTCCGTGTGCAAGTTTGTTAGACCAAAAGGCATGGAATTCGCCATTGTGTATCAGTAACACCGGAAGCGGGATGCTTACATGATGTCCCTTGTATGTCCATAGATGCCATTCATGGGAATCGACCAGGTGTTCGATAATGATTTTTCCTACATTTTGTTCTTCTTCGATTACATCTTCTGCAATTATTTCACTTCTGTCAGGGTCACTTTCGTTATGTTGTGCAAACACCTTTGAAGTAGTCGCCACACCAGAAATGATGATCATTCCGATGATGATGAAAAGCAGAAACCCGGCCTTAGATTTTTTAAGAAATAAAGGAAAATTCATATAACAGATACTGCAGATTTTTCGGGTGCAAGTTTACAAATAATCTACCATATAATAAAGAATTTTTCTAAATAAGTTATTTCGGCATTTAAATGCTGCAATAGCTGCCGGGCTGAATAAATTGCCCGGGATACTTGTTTTCAAAATAAAAAATGACTAAATTCACCCCAACAGAAATAAATAGCCGGACAGGCTGTTGACTGATAAATATCAAAATCAATTGATCGGATGCATTTACCGGTTAAAAAACTAAGGAGTATGAAAAAGCTGAAATTATTAGTTATCCCTTTCATTCTTGCAGGAATGATCGCATGTGCTCCCCAGGGCGAAAAATGCCCTGAGGTAGATTTCGATAAAGAACTTTCAGAGATACGGTCGGTACTGGAACAATATGAACTGGCCCGGGAAAGTGAAGACTTTTCAACGGTTGAACAGATATGGGCATCAGATGAGGATATTGTCCTGTTCGGAACCGAGGGCGATGAACAGATGGTGGGTTTTGCAGCAATCAATAAAGCTATGAGCAGGCAATTTGATGAAGTTGAAAATACCCTGATCAACATTTCCGAGCAAAAGATCAAGATCAGCAAAGACGGAAATATAGCCTGGTTCTCCCAGGTGCTTGATTACAATTTTATTTACCAGGGAGTAGGCATGTCATTTGAAGGCATTCGTTCGACAGGGGTGATGGAGAAACGTGAGGGTACATGGAAACTCGTTCAGGGGCATTTATCTGTACCCTACGAAGCTGAACTTGAAGTGGAACCCAGATAAACTTGTTTTAAAAAGCAGAAGTGAACTGTTTCAGGAACCTCTGGTCATTCTCGAAGAAGTACCTGATATCCCTTACTGAATACAGCATCATGGCGATGCGTTCTATTCCCATTCCAAAGGCGTAGCCTGAATATACTTCCGGGTCTATGCCACAGTTTTTTAGTACTGCCGAATCAACCATACCACAACCCATGATCTCCAGCCAGCCTGTATATTTGCATACATTGCATCCCTCACCTTTGCACAAAATGCAGGAAATATCCATCTCGGCCGACGGCTCTGTGAAAGGGAAATAAGAAGGGCGAAACCTGATCTTTGTTTCTTCGCCGAACATTTCCCTTGCAAAATAATACAGCGTTTGTTTCAGGTCGGCAAA